>DATEXR010000262.1 GCA_035256765.1 Candidatus Deferrimicrobiaceae bacterium
GCGTTCGCGAACAACAAGCGTATGAAAACCGCTCCCCCCAAGTCAAGCCGTTTCGGCGGGAGAGAACCCTTGCTCATGAGTGCTCGATCTGGAACTGCTCGACGTGGAACTTCTCGGAAGCGGAGATGTTCACCTTCATCCCGAACCGGGTCTCGAGCATCTCGATGAACCGGCGGTGCTCGCCGAACATCTCCTCCGCCAGCGCCGGGTGCACGTACAGGGAGACCTGTTTCCCCGACAGGATGGGGGACTGGCGCTCGAGGGAGCGAAAGATCTCATAGCAGATCGTCTTCTTCGACTTGATGATCCCTTCCCCGGAGCAGTAGGGGCATTCCTCCGAAAGCGACCGGACGAGGCTCTCCCGCACGCGTTTGCGCGTCATCTCCACGAGGCCGAGCTCGGATATCTTGCAGATGGTCGTCTTGCTCCTGTCGGCGCGCAGGGCATCGATGAGCGCCTGGTACACCTTCTCCCGGTTCTCCTCGTTCTTCATGTCGATGAAATCGATGATGATGATCCCGCCGATGTTGCGCAGCCGGAGCTGGTAGACGATCTCCTTCACCGCCTCGAGGTTGATCTTGACGGTCGTCTCCTCGAGGGAGGAGCGGCCCACGTACTTTCCCGTGTTGACGTCGATGACGGTGAGCGCCTCGGTCTGCTCGATCACGATGGTGCCGCCGCTCTTCAGCCACACCTTCTTGTCGAGAGCCCGGGCAAGCTCGATCTCGATGCCGTAATGCTCGAAGATCGGTTGCTGCCCCGGATAGAGCTCGATCCGATCCCGCAGGCGGGGAAAGAACTGCGAGGCGAAGTCCTGGATGCGGACGTATTCCTCCTCCGAATCGACGACGATCCGGTCCATGTCCGCGGTGAACAGGTCGCGCACGGCCCGGAGGGAGAGGGAGAGCTCCCGGTGGATGAGAGCGGGGGCGCTTACCGACTCGCTCTTCTTCCGGATCGTGTCCCAGTGACGGACCAGATAATCCATGTCCGTCTTCAGTTCGCCTTCCGTTTTTCCTTCCGCTGCGGTGCGGACGATGGACCCCATCCCGTCCAGGCGGATGTTTTCCACGATCGCATGGAGCCTCTCCCGTTCCTCCGGGTCCTCGATCCTGCGGGAGATGCCGATGTGCCCGGACCAGGTGAGGAGGACGAGATACCTGCCGGGGAGGGTGATGTGGCTGGTGATCCGCGCCCCCTTGGTTCCCAGCGGTTCCTTGGCCACCTGCACGATGAGATGCTGCCCCTCGCGGATCAACCCCTCGATCGGGGGGATGTACTGCTCCTGCGGATACCGCGCCGCGTGGACATCGATTTCCTGCGCGAAGTCCTCGTCCCCGTTTTCGTCGGAGTCGAAACTGATCTCCGGCGTGACGAAATCGCCGGCGTACAGGAAGCCCGCCTTCTCCATGCCGATGTCCACGAAGGCGGCCTGCATCCCCGGGAGCACCCGGATGACCCTCCCCTTGTAGATATTGCCGATGATGTTCCTGTCGTCGCCGCGCTCGAGGAGGAACTCGACGAGGATGCCGGACTCGAGCGTCGCGACACGCGTCTCGTACGGTGCGGAGTTGATGACGATGAGTTTGTTTCCTTTTTGCACCTTATCCCTTCCGGCGCGGGACGAGTTCGGCCGACAGTTTCTTCGCCGAGAACCGGTCGGGGGGAAACGAAGACCCCAGAATTGTCCCGGCGGCGTCGAGCGGCCGGGCGCCTTTCCCGGTTCCATGCACGATTGTAATGAAGAAACCGTCCCCGTTCACCAGGAAATTACTGACCAGGGTTTTCAGGTCGATCTCGGATCTGCTCCCTTCCCTTGTTACGGTCATCGGGAATTCCCGGGAGTCGAGGAAAGACCGCCACGCCGCCTCCGCACGTTCCGGCGTGATCTCCACCGGCATCCCGTGCGGTGGGATCGGGAGGATGGCGTAGCGGCAGGACAGGTCGAACTCGGAGATCCGCGGGGCTCCCGGGGGCACCTGCCGGGCTTCCCTCACGGCAATGCCGGGGGGGAGGAAGGGGGGGAGCTTCCTTTCGATATCGGCCGGCGGGACGGGAGGGAAGAACTCCGCCTCCACGAACTCCGCGAGGCTCTCCGTGCCGACGGGGAGGGCATGCGAAAAGGAAAGCCGGGGGGCGGGGTTGTACCCCTGGCTGTAGGCGACGGGGAAGCCGGCCCGCCGCAGGGAGCGACCCCAGAGGGACTGGACCTCCAGTCCGCTCAGGTACCTGGCCGGCCCCTCCTTGGCGTACCGGATGCGCACGATATGACGGAAACCGCCCTCCCTGGCGGGGGCTTGTTCCGGCGCCGGCGGATGCGCTTCCCCCCGGTCGACCCGACCCGTCCCGGCGGAGTAGGTGACGTTGGACAGGCCCGGGGGGCATGCGCCGCACGCCGAGCAGATTTCCGTGCGGCAGTCGGGTGTCGTCTCCCCCGAGCGCATTCTCTCCCGCTCGGACAGCAGGAACGCCCGCTCGATCCCGGCATCCACCATATCCCAGGGCAGCGGATCGGCCGGGTCCCGTTCCCTGAGGTACCCGGCGGGGTCGATCCCCGCCTCCCGGAAGGCCTCGCGCCACGCTTCGGGGCGGAATTCCTCGGTCCACGCATCGAACCTCGCTCCGCGTCGATAGGCGCCGAGGATCACCGCCCCGAGGCGCGCATCTCCGCGCGAAAAGGCACCCTCCAGTTCCGAAATCTCCGGCGAGTGGAACTTGACTTCGACGTTCCGGTCCCGCCGGACCGCCGCGCGGATGATCCCCACGCGCTCCTTGATCTCCCCGCTTCCGATCTGACGTTCCCACTGGAACGGAGTGTGGGGCTTCGGGACGAAGGAGGACACGCTCGCGGTCACGGTGTTCCGCTTCCCGTGGCGGCGGGCGATTGCGGAAACCTTCCTGACCAGGTCGCCGATCGCCCGCACGTCGTCCGCCGTCTCCCCCGGGAGCCCCACCATGAAGTAGAGTTTGAGCGTCTGCCACCCGTTGGCGAAAATCCACTCGGCGGAGCGCAGGAGGTCTCCTTCGTCCATCTCCTTGTTGATCGCCCGGCGCAGCCTTTCCGTTCCGGCCTCCGGGGCGAGGGTGAAGCCGGTCTTCCGGACCTTGCGGATCTGGCGCACGGTGTTCTCCCGGAGTGCGTCCAGCCGAAGGGACGGGAGGGATACGGAGATTCTCTCGGGGGAGAGGGTCTCCATGGCGTCGGAGATCAGCCGGTCGATGCAGCCGTAGTCCGCGGCCGAGAGCGAGAGCAGGCCGACCTCGTCGAATCCGGTCTTCGGCGCGGTCTCCTGCAGATAGCGCAGCAGGAGCAGCGGATCCCTCTCCCGAACGGGCCGGTAGACGTACCCCGCCTGGCAGAACCGGCAGCCGCGGGTGCACCCGCGGGAGATCTCGACGCTCAGGCGGTCGTGGACGACACGCATCGCCGGCAGGATGGGGGAGGGGAGGAGGGGCGACAGGGAAAGGTCGGGAAGAACCCTCCGGGAAACGGCCGCGGAAATCCCCGGAACGTAGACCCCTTCGATCCCCGACAGCTCCCGGAGCAGTGCGTCCCGCTTTCCACCGCTCCTTTTCCGATCCTCCACACGGTCGATGATCTCCAGGATCGCCTCCTCACCGTCGCCGACCAAAAGGGCGTCGAAGAACTCCGCCACGGGCGCCGGGTTGAGGGTGCAGACGCCTCCCCCCAGGACGAGCGGGTCGGTCTCCCTGCGGTTCGCGCCAAGGAGGGGGATCCCGGCCAGGTCGAGCATGGAGAGCACGTTCGTGTAGGTCAGTTCGTAGGTCAAGGAGAACCCGAGCACGTCGAAATCCCCGGCGGGCTTCCCGGATTCGAGCGAGACGAGGGGGGACCCCGTGGCCCGCAGATGCTCCTCCATATCCCTCCAGGGGGCGAACACCCGCTCACAGAGCGTTTTCCGCCGCGCGTTCAAAATTTCGTAGAGGAGGAGGATGCCCAGATGCGACATCCCGATCTCGTAGACGTCCGGGAAACCGAGGAGGACACGGGTTTCCGCCTCTTCCCAAGGGCGGAGCGGGGGTCTTACCTCGGCGCCGCTGTACCGCGACGGTTTCTTCACGGAAGGAGGAATGTTTCTCATTTTCTTGCGTTTCCATTATGTTTTTGAAAAATCAACTCATTCACGTTACATTATCCAGATGATGATCTCGTACCTGGGATTCGCGTAGTGCGCCTCCTGTGGAGCTATGGGGCCGAATCTTCGTTTCGCCCGGAGGAGTTCTTCGGCCGCGAGGAGGAACTGACCGCGCTGCTGCGAGTGTGCCTCGAAGGCAAGTCCGGCATCGGTTCCTCGGTCCTCATCTACGGCCCTCCGAACATCGGAAAATCGTCCCTCCTCCTGAAGCTCAAAACGGAACTCCAATCGGTGACCGGGGCCACCGCGCCACCGCGCCCCTTCCCGTTCTATTATTCGTTCAGCAAGATCCTGTCCCACCCGCTGGCGCTCTCCCAGCACTTCCTCCAGGAATACCTCTGGCAACTTCTCGCCTTTCTGGGCGAATCGCCCCCAGCGGCGTTCGACCTGGATGCGCTGTGCGAGAGTCTCGGCGCCCTCGGGCACATGGAATGCCGGGATTTTCTCTCCGCCCACCGTCGATACTCGGACAAGGGGGACGGGCTTTCCGCCCTGGCGAACGCCTTCTCCTTCCCCTTCGCAACGGGCGGGAACCTGTGGTACCCGGTTTTCCTCTTCGATGACTTCCAGTATACGATTAAACTCCAGAACATGCCCGACGGGGCGATCTTTTCCATCCTTCGCCCCCACATCAAGTCCGGCCATTTCCCGATGATCATCTCCGGTTCCTCGCCCGGGCACGTCACGTCCTCGCTCAAGCGCGAAGGCCTCTACGGCTCGTTCCAGCTGATCGAGGTGGGCGGGCTCTCGCAGGAAAACTCGATGAAGGCGTGGATTCCTCTCTTCGAGAGGAGGAACATTGCGATGCCGGAGAAACTCATGAGTCGCGCGGCCGCCCGCCTCGGACATGTCCCCATCTACCAGAGGATGTTCGCCGAGGAGGTTTCCTTCCGGAACGCGCAGATCGAAGACGAGGTGGGGTTCGAGAACCTGTACGCTCTCTCCGTGACCGAAGGGAAACTCAACCGGTACTGGCGGGAATTCTTCGAGAACGCCATCCCGGACCGCATGAGCCGGGCCCGGGCCGTCAGGTTCCTGAAACGGGTCATCTGCGACCATTTCCCCATCGACACGTTCGAGGGGGCGTTCTCGCTGATGGGGTCCACGCCGGAGGAGGGGAACGAGATCCTTTCGGCCCTCGAATTCAAGGGGCTGCTCAAGTCCGACTTCGAGCATATCCAGTTCCTCCGGGATCCCGTCCTCGCTGATTTTCTCGGTTGGGCTTTCGAGCGCGGCGTCCAGGGGAAGAACACCTCGCAGGTCGCGGCGGCCATCGTGCAGGCGAAGATCTCCCGCTCTCCCCTGGAGGAAGGGCGGGAGGAGCGCGAGAGAAGCGCTGCGCTGGCGAAGGAGATGATGCGTCGCTGGGACTGCCGGGAGGTCCCCACGCTCCTGTTCGAATTCGGACGGTTCCGCGAGAAATTCGGCGGGAAGGGGCTGCTCGAGGTTATGATCGGATTGGAGAAGGACCCGGGGACGATGCGGCTCCCCAAGGTCAGTTCGGTATCCACGGGGTACAGGACCCGCCGGGACGGAAGCCGGTTCGACTTCGACCTCGTCGCCTACGGATTCCACGAGGGGGACTTCTCCGAGGAGAATCTGGTGATCTGGGCCGTGGACGTCCACTCGGAGAAAACGCTCACGCATACCGCGGTGGAACATTTCGAGAACCGGTGCCGGCTGTTGAGCCTGGAGAAAAGCCTGAAACCGGGCCAGCTCCGCAAATGGATCATCTTCGACGGAGCCGCGGATTCCACGGTCATGGAAATGGTGTCCCGATACGGCATACACCTGACCCACCAGACCCAGATGCGTCTTTTTCTCAACCTGTTCGGGATGGAGGAACTGGAGACGGTACGAGAGGAAAAACGACCCTCGGAACCCCGGGGGGAGGAGAAGCCGCTGGAGTTCGAGCTCGTGCTCCCGATCAAAGCGGATACGGAGGTCGTGGCCGCCCGGGTGGCGGAGGAGGTGGCGGCCTACGCATCGCTGGACAAGGACACGGTGGATCGCATCAAGATGGCGATCATCGAGGCGTGCATCAACGCGTTCGAGCACAGCGGGTCCACAACGGGGAAAGTACGCCTGCGGTACGTCCTTTCCCCCGAGCGGATCGAGTTGTTCGTCCAGGACGACGGCAAGGGGTTCCGTCCGTCCAAGGGAGACGACGAATCGAAGCGGGGCCGGGGGTGGGGGCTCAAACTGATCAGCGAACTGGTCGACGACGTGGACATCATCACGGGAGAGAACGGCACGACGGTCCGGATGGTGAAAAACCTCCGGTCCGGGGACGGCGAGGGAACGATCACTTCCAAAGACGAGGGATGACAACGTGAGCTACCTGACGGTGAAAACGCGAGAAGCGGGCGGTGGGGTGTCCGTCGTGTACGTCAACGGATACCTGAACAACCTCCTGGGGGAGCAGGTGGAGCACGCGGTCTGGGACCTCCTGGAAGCCGGACAACATGGCATTGTCCTCGAGTTCGGGGAGACCAGGCTCATCAACAGCATCGGGATCTCCTTCCTCATCGGCATCGTGGAGCGGATGAGGGAGCGCAACGGCACCCTGGCGTTCTGCTCCCTTGCCCGGATCCACCGGGAACTGTTCCAGGTGACCGGCGTTTCCCGCTACATCCGGATATTCGATTCGGAGGCAGAGGCGCTTGCCTTCTTCGCACAGAACGTCTGAGCCCGTCGCCCGCCGCCCGAAGGATTCCCTCCAGAGAGGGAGGAGCACCATCTACAAGCTCCGGGCGCTCCGGGATTTCACCTTCGGCCTCTCCCGGGCGCGCAACCTCGACGAGTCCCTCCGTCTCGCCCTGATGGTCATCCTGGGGACCTTTTCCCTCCTGAAGGGAGTGCTCTTTCTGGAGGAAAACGGCGAATTCCACGCCCGGGTGTCCCGGGGGGTGCCGCCGGGCATCCCCCCGGTGCGGAAGTCGAAGGCCCTCCTCCGGATCCTTCGCCGCAGCCGCAAACCGATGGCGGTGAGGAAAAAGGGGACCGCCGCGGTGGTGAAGCAGGTTGTCGGCGAGATCGAGAGCGCGGTGCCCGCCCTGTCGGTCGAGTTTCTGTGCCCCCTCGGGACGAAGAAGGGGATCCTGGGCATCCTCCTCCTCGGCCCCACCCTCACCGGGAAGAAACTGACGCCGAGGCAGCGGGAGACCCTGGGCGTCATGACCTCGTTCCTTTCCGCCAATCTCTCCAATCACCGGGTGGTTCTCGAGATCTCCTCCCTGAACGATGTCCTGGGGGCCCAGGTGAAGGAGAACAAACGCCTTCTTGCGACGATGCAGGAGATCTATCTCGATACGATCCGCGCGTTCGCGGCAGCGATCGATGCGAAGGACCCGTACACCCGCGGGCACTCGGAGCGGGTCGCGAGACTGTCGGTGACGATCGCGCGGGGACTGGAACTTCCGGAGCAGGAAGTGCAGGCGATCCATTTCGCCTCCATCCTCCACGACGTGGGAAAGATCGTCACCGACAGGACGATCCTGGACAAGTCTTCCTCGCTTACCCGGGCCGAGAAACGGGAGTTGCGGAAGCATCCGAAGAGGAGCTACGACATTCTCTCCAAGATCCGATTCCCGTACCCGGACGTGGCCCTTCTGGCAAGACACCATCACGAGTGGGTGGACGGGAGCGGATACCCGGACGCCAAGCGGGACAGCCAGATTCCCATCGGGGCCCGCATCATCGCGGTCGCCGACGCGTTCGACGCGATGATGTCCAACCGCCCGTACCGGAAGAGTCTCCCTCTGACGCACGCAATCGCCGAGGTCCGGGATTACGTCCATCAGCATTTCGACCCGGGGGTCGCGCGCGTCTTCTTCCGCATTCTCCGCAAGGAACTGAACGGCGTTGGCGGAAAAGTTCCGTTCCTCCCCAAGGAAGGGAACGGGTTCTCCCGCCGGGAAGTTCTCCGGTTCCTCGACGGGACCCTGAAAGGGTTGTCCTAAGCGCTGCGTCTCGTAATGATGGACTCGTATCGGGCCGATGCCCGGAGGCGTTTCCCCTACCAGTGCCAGGGGCTCGCGGGCGGCTATCGCTCCGCAGCCTCGGAGGGGGGCTCCGTTCGTGGCTCGCCGTGCGGTGAACCTGCACGGCTGCGCTCCCCACTCCTTCGGCTTGCTGCGCTCCTTGGCACCCGGGGGCATGCATGAATACGTTGCCCTATTGGGGAAATAAACCGCTAGGCGATATCCGCCAGGATGGCCCGCAGAGAGGAGATGGACCGGACGAAGTGGTCTTCGCGATGCGGTTCCACGGTGAGGATGGGCTTTGCGCCCGCGTCGCCGGCGGCGAGCAGGACCCCGCGGAAGTTGATCGATCCCTCTCCCACGGGAAGATGGTCGTCCCGGAGGCCGCGGTTGTCGTGGAGGTGCAATTCCCGGAGATCCGGCCCGAACGCCTCGATCCATTTCTGGACGGGGAGGCGGGAGAAGAGGGTGGCATGACCCGCGTCGAAGCAGAATCCCAACCGCTTCGACCCGACCGCCGCGCGGAGACGAAGGAGGTGATCCGGCACCTCGTCGAAGACATTTTCGATGTAGATGTCGACCCCCGCGCGTTCCGCCGCCTCCGCCACCTCGGAGAACGTCCTCTTCGCTCCCGCAAGCCACGCTTCCCCGTCGAAGTCGAAGAGCCAGTCCGAATACCCGCCATGCATCACGATCCCCAGCGGGCGGAAGAGGGGGGCGAGGGAGACGGCCTGCAGAAGGCGTCGGGCGCTGACGCGCCGGATCTCCTCGTCGCGTGCTCCCGGGGATAGGTCATTGAACGGGGCGTGAAACGTCGTGGTGGCGATGCCCACGGACCGGAGCGACTCCGACACCTTTTCCGCGGCTTCCGGCGTGAGCCGGTCGAGGGTGGCTGCGGAAAGGTAGATTTCCGGCCCGACCCCGGAACGGGAGAGAGGGATGACCGTATCCCTCTTTTCCAGCATGGGGAACGGGACCGTGGAGTGAATCGTCCAGCCCTTCAGGTTCACACCTCCGGGATTCGACATGTGGGACCGGGAGAAGATACCGCATCGGACTTTTCCCCGCAACCGGAACGGTACCCGTCCGGATGAAAATCCCTTGACATAATGACGTATACTGCATACATTATCGGGCAATCCCGGGGGCCTCCCTTATCCTTATGCAGAAGCTGAAGATCCAGATCGACAACCACCTGACTCTCCGGGAAAAAATCGTCGAAACGATCCGGAACGCGATCGTAAACGGACAGTTGGCCTCGGGCACCCGGGTCGCCGAGCCGGACCTCGCCGACAAATTCGGCATCAGCCGGACTCCGATCCGGGAGGCGTTCCGACAGCTGGAATCGGAAGGGTTCATCACGGTGATCCCCCGGAAAGGGGCGATCGTGGCGTCCCTTTCCCCCAAGGATGTCGCCGATTTCTACGATCTGAAAGCCGTCCTCGAAGGGTACGCGGCGCGTACCGCGGCAAAGAAACTCACCCCGAAGGACATCGAGAGGATGGAATCGGTGAACCGCCAGATGGAGGCCGCCGCCGCCAAGAAGGATGTCCGGAAAGTCCTCTCGCTGCACAACGAGTTCCACGACATCTTCGTGAGGTCGTGCGGGAACGAGAAACTTCATTCCATCGTCCAGCACCTCGTGATGCAGTTCCAGAGGTTCCGGCTGATCATGGCGATGCCGGGGCGGGTCGAGGGGATCATCCAGCAGCATCGGGAGATCATCGATGCGTTCCGGGAGCAGGACAGCGCCTTGGCGGAGTCTCTCGTCCAGAAGAACGCCCTCTACGGGAAGAAGATTCTCCTCCGGGAACTCACCAAGGGGTAACCCCCCGGCATGCCCGCACCGGACAGACTTCGCCAGATTCCTTCCGTCGCCTCCCTCCTGGCACTCGACGAGATCCGCTTCCTTCTTGCGCGTCACCCCCGGGGCGTGGTCGTGGAGTCCATCCGCAGGCTTCTCGACCGTTACCGGAGCGAAGCGCTGGGGGAAAAGGGAAGGGAGCGAACGCGCGAGGAATGGACCTCTCTCCTGGTTGCCGCCCTCCCCGCCGAGGTGTCCGCAGGCGAGGAGAGCCCCCTCAGGCGGGTGATCAACGCGACGGGGGTCGTGGTGCACACCAACCTCGGCAGGGCCCCGCTTCCGGAGGAGGCGATCCGGGCCATCTCGGACACGGCATCGGGGTATTCCAACCTGGAGTTCGATCTGGCCGGGGGAACCCGCTCGCGGCGGCTCGTGCACGTGGAGCGGATGCTCCTGGCGCTGACGGGGGCTCAGTCCGTCCACGTCGTGAACAACAACGCGGCGGCGGTGTTCCTGTGCCTCACGGGACTGGCGCGGGGCCGGGAAGTGATCGTGAGCCGGGGAGAACTTGTCGAGATCGGCGGCTCCTTCCGCATCCCGGATATCATGGCAGCCAGCGGTGCGAACCTCGTCGAGGTGGGGACCACGAACCGGACCCGGCTCGCCGACTACGAGAGGGCGACCGGACCCGCGACGGCGCTGCTCCTGAAGGTGCACCGGTCCAACTTCCGCATCACGGGGTTCACGGAGGAGGTCACGGCCGCCGACCTTGCCGCTCTCGGGGAGAGGCTCAAAATCCCCGTGATGGAGGATCTGGGCTCCGGGGCCGTCTTCGATTTCGCGCAGGCCGGCATCCCCGGGACACCGACCATCCGGCAGGCGTTGGCCCAGGGGCCGGGAATCGTCACCGTCAGCGGCGACAAGCTCCTCGGCGGGCCGCAGGCCGGAATCATCGCCGGCCGGAAAGACCTTGTGGATCCGTTGAAACAGCACCCTCTTTCCCGGGCGCTCCGGATCGACAAGCTCTGCCTCGCCGCCCTTTCCGCCACGCTCCGGTTGTACGCGGACGAGAGGTGGGCGTCCGCGCGGGTTCCGGTCCTGAGAATGATTCTCGAGGAGGAAAAGACCGTTCGTGCGAGGGCGCGGAGGCTGGTCGCGAGGGTGAGACGGGAGCAGTCTCGCGCCTTGCGCCGGGATGCTTCCTCCGTGGAGGGACCGGCGGACGTTCGGGGAGACGCACGAGAAGGAGGCGGAGTCCTGACGATGCTCGTGGAGCGTTCCTTTTCCTCTCCCGGGGGCGGAGCGATGCCGGAGGTCGAAATCCCCACCGCCTGCGTTGCCGTGTCCCACGAGCGGGTTCCCGTACAGGAGCTGGAAGCGAGGCTCAGGCTGGGGAATCCCCCCGTGGTGGGCCGGGTCGCGAAAGGCCGGATCCTTCTCGACATGCGCTCGGTCCGGGACGGGGAACTCGCCGAACTTGCCGGCGCCCTCGTGGACGCGGCGCTTGCCCCGGTCCCGTCGGAAATGATTGACCCGGGGCGAAGGGGTGGATAGAGTGATTCTGGAAAACGCAAGCCGAGGGGCAGATGCTTAACACTGGGGTGCTCGTTCTCAACCGGGCCTTTTTCCCCGTACATATCACCAGCGTCCGGCGCGCTTTCTGCCTTCTCTACGCCGGCCTCGCGCGGGCGATCAATTCCCAGTACGAGATGTACGATTTCCATTCGTGGAGCGAACTCTCCGTCCACATCAACGAGGAGGCCATCGGCCTGGTGGGCAGGATGATCCGGGTGCCCCGGGTGGTGGTCCTCACCGCCTACGACCGGGTCCCCCGGCGAAACGTTCGGTTCTGCCGCCGCAATATCTTCCTGCGGGACCGGAACACATGCCAGTATTGCGGCAGGGTCTTCCCGACGAGCGAGTTGAACCTCGACCACGTGACCCCCCGGTCCCGGGGCGGCATGACGACGTGGGAGAACATCGTCTGCAGCTGCTTCGTATGCAACAAGCGAAAGGGAGGGGAACTCCCGGAGCAGACGGGGATGCGTCTGATCCGTCGCCCGGCGCGGCCCCAGTGGGCCCCCCAGTTCGCGTTCTCCCCCCGCGCGTCGATCCATCGGGAATGGCTCCCCTTCCTGTCTCTGGTCGACTTCACCTACTGGAACCTCGAACTCGAACATTGAGAGGGCCTTCCGGGGACAAGGGCCGCGGATTTACGGAATCGCTGATCTTCCTCGTCGGCCATCCCCTCTCCCATTCGTTGAGCCCCCCGATGCACAACGGCGTGATCGCGCGCCGAAAACTTCCTTTCCGCTACGTGGCGTTCGACCTCTCCCCGGGGGCGTTGCCCGATTTCTTTCGGGTCGTCCGGGCGGGGAGCTTTCTCGGGGGGAACGTCACGATCCCTTACAAGGAAGAGGCGGCCGTCCTTGCGGACGGCGTTTCGAAGGCGGTCGGAGTGTGCGGGGCGGCGAACCTCCTCTGCGTCAGGGGGCGGCGGCTTCATGCCGACAACACGGACGGGCGCGGTCTTCTCGCGGCGCTCGCGGGGGCGGGGTGGGGGAGGCGGTTTCCCCGGGTCGTCCTGCTGGGCGCGGGAGGGGCGGCTCGCGGGATCGGCTATGAACTGACGCGCGGGGGAACGCGCGAACTGGTGATATTGAACCGGACAACGGCGCGCGCGCACGCCCTGGCGGAACTTCTCTCCCGGAGGTTCCCGCGGGTCACGATCACCGCCGGGGACCTTACGCCCCGAAGGATGGTCCGCGAATTTTCCGGAGCCGACCTGATCGTCCAGTGCACCTCGCTGGGCCTGACGTCGAAATGGATGTCTTTTCCCGGGGATGCGCTAAAGAAAGCGACCCGGTTTGTCGATATAGTGTATCAAAAGGGGGGGACTGCCCTCGTGAGAGATCTCCGCAGAAGGGGAATTCCCGCCATGGACGGCTTGCCGATGCTCGCCTTCCAGGCCGCATTGAGCTTCGCTGCCTGGACGGGGATCGAGGTCCCGGGGGAGGAATTCCTGGCTACCGCACGGCAGGTGCTGGCCGGCAGAGGACCCGGAAGGGGGATTCGCGCTTGACAGGGGATTATCAAATTTATAAATTATGCGTAAATTAGATATAATTAGGTGAATTTGAATTGTCCGTAATGGCAACCAAAATCGGGGAAATGCTCCTGAAGGGGAATCTCATCACCCAGGAGCAGCTCCTGACCGCGCTCGATACCCAGAAAAGGACGAGGGAGCGGATCGGCTCGCTTCTCGTGAAAGCGGGGGCCATCAAGGAGCCCGAACTGCTGTCTTTCCTCGGCAGGCAGTTCAACATCCCCGTGGTCGAACTGTCCAAGTACGAGATCAACCCGGAAGTGGTCCGCCTCCTGCCCGAGGACATGGTCCAGAAAAACCTGGCGCTTCCGATCAACCGGGTGGGGGCGAAGCTGATCGTCGCGGTAGCGGACCCCTCCAACATGGCGATCCTGGATGCCATCGGGTTCAAGACCGGATACTCCGTGGAACTCGTGCTCGCCTCCGAGAGGGAGATCACGGCCGCCATCAACAAGTTCTTCGACCAGTCCCTCGAGTTCAAGGACATCATCTCGGAGCTGGACGACGAACTGGAGGTCGTCCGGGAGGAAGAAGTCGACGTCTCCGAGATCGAGCGCGGGGTGGACGACGCCCCCGTCGTCAAACTCGTCAACTTCGTCCTGACGGACGCGATCAAGAGGAGAGCCTCGGATATCCACATCGAGCCGTACGAGAAGGAGTTCCGCGTCCGGTACAGGATCGACGGCGTGCTGTACGAGGTGATGCGCCCCCCGCTGAAGATGCGCAACGCCATTTGCTCGCGGCTCAAGATCCTGGCCTCCCTCGACATCGCGGAGCGGCGGCTGCCGCAGGACGGCAGGATCAAGCTGAAAGTCGGGAAGGGGAAGGAGATGGATTTCCGCGTCTCCGTCCTGCCCACGATCTTCGGGGAAAAGACCGTCCTGCGCCTCTTGGACAAATCCTCCCTGCAGCTCGACATGAGCAAGCTCGGGTTCGAGCCGGACCAGTTGAGGGATTTCATGGAGGCGATCCACCGGCCCTACGGGATGGTCCTGGTCACCGGCCCCACCGGCTCGGGGAAGACGACGACGCTGTACTCCGCCCTCACGGACCTGAACAAGACGACCGACAATATCTCCACGTGCGAGGATCCGGTGGAGTACAACTTCGCCGGGATCAACCAGGTGCAGGTCAAGGAGGAGATCGGACTCACCTTCGCGGGCTCCCTCCGGTCCTTCCTTCGGCAGGACCCCGACATCATCATGGTGGGGGAGATCCGCGACTACGAGACGGCCGAGATCGCCGTGAAGGCGGCCCTCACCGGCCACCTCGTTCTCTCCACCCTCCACACGAACGACGCCCCCGGCACGGTCTCCCGGCTGCTCAACATGGGGATCGAGCCGTTCCTCGTCTCCACGTCGCTCAACCTGGTTCTGGCTCAACGGCTGGCCAGGAGAGTGTGCACCCACTGCAGCGAGGAAATGAAGATCCCCCCCAAGGCGTTGTCCGACGCCGGAATGAAACCCGACCGGCTGAAGCATGCCCGGCTGCTTCGGGGAAAGGGGTGCGACGAGTGCAACACGACAGGGTTCCGGGGGCGCGTGGCCCTGTACGAAGCGATGCCGGTCCGGGAGGAGATCAAGGATCTCGTCCTGCGCGGCGGGTCGGCCCTCGACATCAAGCGCGAGGCGATCCGGCTGGGCATGAAGACGCTTCGGCAGTCGGGCCTGACGAAGGTCGAAGAAGGGGTGACAACGCTCGAAGAGATTCTGCGGGTGACGGCTCCGGACTAAATCGGCAGGAGGGAGAACGGATTCGATGATTTCCATGCATGAACTTCTGAGCATGATGTACGAAAAGGGAGCATCGGACCTCCACATCACGACCGGGGTCTCGCCCACGATCCGCGTCGACGGGAGGCTCATCCCGATGCCGGCCGAACCCCTGATGCCGCAGGACACGAAGCGGCTGTGCTACAGCATCCTGACGGAGGCGCAGAAGCAAAGGTTCGAGGAGGAATGGGAGCTCGACCTCTCCTTCGGCGTGAAGGGCTTGAGCCGGTTCCGTGCGAACCTGTATATGCAGCGGGGGGCCGTGGCCGGAGCGTTCCGGACGATCCCGTTCAGGGTACGGTCGTTCGAAGAACTGGGATTGCCTTCGGTGGTCAAGGATCTGTGCAAGAAGCCAAGGGGGCTCGTCCTCGTGACGGGGCCGACCGGCTCGGGAAAGTCGACGACGCTTGCCGCGATGATCGACAAGGTCAACACGGAGCGTCAGGAGCACATCGTCACGGTGGAGGACCCGATCGAGTACCTGCACCCCCACAAGAAGTGTCTCGTCAACCAGCGGGAGGTGAATGCGGACACGCAGAGCTTCAAAAAGTCCCTGAAGTACATCCTGCGCCAGGACCCGGACGTCGTGCTCATCGGCGAGATGCGCGATCTCGAGACGATCGAGGCGGCCCTGACCGTCGCGGAAACGGGGCATCTCGTATTCGCCACCCTGCACACGAACTCGGCCGTACAGACGATCAACCGCATCCTCGATGTTTTTCCCCCCTACCAGCAGCCCCAGGTCCGCGCCCAGCTGTCCTTCGTCCTCGAGGGGGTGGTTTCGCAGATCCTCATTCCCAAGGCGTCCGGCGGCGGGCGTGTCGTGGCATTGGAGATCATGATCCCGAACTCCGCCATCCGGAACCTGATCCGGGAGGAGAAGGTGCACCAGCTCTATTCCCAGATGCAGGTAGGGCAGGCGAAGTTCGGGATGCAGACAATGAACCAGTCCCTGCTCGCCCTCTACCTCAGGCGGAGCATCACGCTGGACGATGCGGTCGGGAGGAGCTCCGACCCCGAGGAATTCCGGAATCTGTTGTCGACGTCAGCCGCGGCCGCGGTGAAGATTGCCCAAGGGAAGAATGCATAGGAACAGAGCGCGGAGGAAACAATGGCGAAATTCATGTGGGAAGGGAAGACGAGGGTAGGCGGAACGATGACGGGGGAGATCGAGGCGCCGAACGAGGCGTTCGTCATCGCCCAACTCCGCCGGCAACAGATTGTCCCTGTCAAGGTGAAGACCAAACCCCGGGACCTGCGCATCACGTTGCCGTGGCAGAGGGGGAAGGTATCGAAGAAGGAACTCGCGGTGTTCACGAGGCAGTTCGCCACGATGATCGATGCGGGGCTCCCGCTGGTCCAATGTCTGGACATCCTCGGCATGCAGCAGGAGAACGACGGGTTCAAGAAGGTGATCCTCAGGGTGAAGGAGGACGTGGAGAGCGGGTCGACCTTCGCCGACGCGCTGGGGAAGCACCCGAGGGTCTTCGACGATCTCTTCGTCAACCTGGTTTCCGCCGGGGAGGTGGGGGGCATCCTCGACACGATCCTTGCGCGACTCGCCGCCTACATCGAGAAGGCGATGAAGCTCGGGAAGCAGATCAAGAGCGCGATGGTGTATCCCTCAACGATCCTCGCGGTCGCTGTCATCGTGACCGTCGTCCTGCTCCTGTACGTGATCCCGATATTCGGGAACATGTTCGCGGACTTCGGCCAAGCCCTGCCTGTCCCGACCCAGATCGTCCTGGCCCTGAGCGGGTACACCCGGAAATATTTCCTGGTCTTCATCATGTTCATCGTCCTGGTCGTCTTCGCGATCCGCTGGTACTATCGCCAGGAAACGGGACGCCGCAACATCGACCGCTTGCTCCTGCGTCTGCCGATCCTGGGCGACCTCATCCGGAAGATCGCGGTGGCCCGGTTCGCCCGGACCCTGGCGACGATGGTCGCCAGCGGCGTCCCGATCCTGGAGGGGATGGACATCGTGGCAAAGTCCGCGGGGAACAAGATCATCGAAGAGGCCGTCATGAAAGCCCGGACGAGCATCAGCGAGGGAAAGACGATCTCGGAGCCGCTCGCGGAAAGCAAGGTGTTCCCCGTCATGGTGACCCAGATGGTCGGCGTGGGAGAGGCGACGGGCGCCCTCGACGCGATGCTCACCAAGATCGCGGATTTCTACGACGATGAAGTCGATGCGGCGGTAGGGGCGCTGACCTCCCTCCTGGAGCCGATGCTCATGATCTTCCTCGGGGTGGTCATCGGAGGGCTCGTCATCGCGATGTACCTCCCCATCTTCAAACTGGCTGGCGTCGTGGGAGGGTAGGCTTGTCCCCGGTCCCCATCCGGGACCTGAAAGAAGAGGAGCCGAAAGGCAGGAATCTCCTCCTGCTGCGCTCCGGGGTCACGTTCGCTCTTTTGGTGTCTGCGGTCTCCGTCCAGATCCTGGAGCCCGCGCTCAGCCTGCCCGGCGGGTTCCAGCACCTGTATATCGCCGTCGTGCTGTCGTACGGGTGGCTGATTGCCCGGTACGCCTTCTGGAGGGGCGGCGAGCTCCCTTTCCTGTTTCTTCTCCTCCAGGCGGTTGTGGACGTGGCGTTCGTCTCCCTCATCGTTTTTGCGACCGGACTCTACGACAGCGTCTTCGCCTTCATGTACATCATCATCATCCTGTTCGGAAGCCTGGAGCTGTACATGAAGGGGGCGATCATCTGGGCGGCCCTTTCCGCGGTTACCTACGTCTCGCTCCTCTTTTTGCAGATGAAGGGGGTTCTGGTCCCCCCCGGCGTCGATCCTTCGCCCATCGGGTGGTCCCATTTCCTTCGCCCGAGTTTCATTAACTCCCTCGGATTCCTCCTTACCGGGGTACTGGCCGGGATTCTCGGGGAGGACATCCGCGCGGCCCGCAAACGGATGCACGAAAGGGAAAGCGTGCTGCAGAAACTGGAGACGTTCCACAAGCACGTCGTGGAGAACATCCCTTCCGGGATCGTGACCGTGGACACCCAGGACCGTGTGAGCCTGATCAACGACACCGCATGCTCCATTCTCGGCGTCGGAAAGGAAGAGGTCACGGGGAGACCGGTGGGAGAGGTCCTTTCCGGGCTGGACCTGGGCTATGAGCGCTCCGAATCGCTGATGCCGCGGCCGGAACTCGTCTTTCGCCGTTCGGACGGCGCCGAAATTTACCTCGGTTTCTCCTCCTCCCCCATGAAAGACGCGGACGGTACCGTGATCGGCAGTGTCGTGATCTTCCAGGACCTCACGCCGGTCAAGCAGATGGAGGAGCGGATCCGGATCGCCGACCGGCTGGCGGGGGTCGGGGAACTCGCCGCGGGACTCGCCCACGAGATCCGGAATCCCCTGGCCTCCATCACCGGGTCCTCCCAGATGCTTCGCGAGGTCCCCGAGCTG
>DATEXR010000263.1 GCA_035256765.1 Candidatus Deferrimicrobiaceae bacterium
GGGGCAAGGAATAGCATTGGGGCGCGGACCGGAGGCCCCCCTACGCGAAGCAGATGCAGTAGCCGTTGTCGATCCCCAGCGCCGATCCGTCCCGCGTCTTCCTGACCCCCGCGCAGGGGATCCGCGTCCTCGCCATCGAGGCGTAGATCTTCGGTCGCAGCGCCTCCCGGAACTTGTCTCCCTCCGAAATGTCCTTCGTCGCAACGTGCAGGATCGCCTTTTCCGTGAGGGACTCGTAGGTGGCGTAGAAGGGGTGCTCCGTCGCGATGTCCCCTTCCGGGTTGTGCATGTGGTACCAGCAGCCCCCTCCGTGGAAGTTGCGCAGGTCGGTCACTTTCCCCCCGTCGTGGGGCAGGACGGTGAACGACCGGATCCTCCGGACCGCCGCGCTCTCGCGCCACAGCCTCCCGATCTCCCCCGGAACGTAGTCCCCCTTCTCGTCGAGGAGAACCCCGAGGTTGTAGGACGTGTCGTGCATCGTGGTGGCGCACGGGTGGAGCATGCCGTCGGCGTTGATCCCCAGGATGGTGTACCCGGCCCCGCACATGTCCTTCCGGGGGCCGTTGGAGGCGATCGCCTCGAAGATCTTGTCGTTCGTGATTTTCAGCCTCGTCCTCGCTCCTTCCTTCTTCGCCTGCCGGAGGGCCTCCTTGCACCGTATGACGACGTCGATGAGATCGGAGGCGGCGAGCTTCGCCGTGTCCCCCTCCCTCGCGTTGCCGGCGTGGACGACGTAGATGATGTGATGGTAGTCGACGCCGTTCCGTCCCTCGGACGTTCCGGCGAGGAGCCGGGTCAGCTCGGGGATGCGGCGGGCGGTCCCGGGGGTCGGGGTGGAGCTCACGCCGACCCGGACTCCTTTCCGCAGCAGGTTGCGGATCCCTTCCATCGCCTTCGCGAAGGTCCCCCTCCCGCGCAGCGATGAGTTGGACTCCTCGTCCGGCCCCTCGAGGCTTACCTGGACCACCAGGCGGTCCCGGAACCGGGAGAGCAGGGTCGCACGTTCCGGCGTGACGAGCGTGCCGTTGGTGAACAAGATCGCCCGAGAGCGGCGCGTCGCCCCCTCGATCAGGTCGTCCAGGTCCCCCCGGAGCAGCGGCTCCCCCCCGGTCAGGTAGAAGACCTCCGCGCCGAGCTCGCGGCACTCGTCCATCATCGCGAGCAGCGCGTCTTTCCCGATGCGCCTGCGGTCGTCCGCCACCCTCTCGTAGGTGTAGCAGTGTCTGCACGCCATGTTGCACTCGAAGTTGGTCACGACCCAGACCTCGTGGAGCTTCTCGGGCGCAAGGATTCCGGTCCGTGCGACGAGCTCACCGGTGATCGCCTCGGTCGAGAGGAACTCCTTCCTTGCGAGGTCCGCGGTGAACCTGCGCAGCAGGCTCTCGCTCTCCCCGGCGGGGAGGATTCCGGCGTCCGCGCAACCGGCGGCGGCTTCCGCAGCCGTTTTCCCCGGGAGCAGGCGGAAGATCTTCATGCCGCTCCGGTTCAGGCAGATCCAGTTCGCCCGTTCCCGGTCGATGAGGACGTGCACCCCGTTTGTTTCCCGGACGATGTGGTCCGGCACGAGGAAACGGCCTTCGGGGGATATCGGGAACGTCATCGGGTTTTCCTGGCCCTCATTCCTCCTCGAGCGATTGGAGGGCCTGGACGGCGTGAACCAGGGACGCTCCCCCCCGGGTGACGGCCGCCACGTGGATCGCCTCGGTCATCTCCTCCAGGGAGGCCCCCGCGGAGGATGCTCCCCGGGCGTGGACATCGATGCAGTAAGGACACTGGATCGCGTGGGACACCGCGAAGGCGATCAGCTCCTTGGTCTTCTTGCCGAGCGCCCCCTCCGCGAACGCGGCGGCTACCCATGCGTTGTACGCATCGTACGCCTCCGGCGCGTAGTCCTTGAGATCGGGAAATGCGTTCAGGTCGGTGCTGGTGTAGAAGGGACGGGACATATCGATCTGCCTCCGGAAAAAGGGCGAATTTATGTTAGTTTATCACAGCGACGGCCGCGGAACGGTCTCCTTGACAACCTTCCCGGCCCGCAAATAAGGTTCATTCTCAGGAAAAGGAAACGGGAGGGGCCCTCATGAAGATCGAGCTGGCGGTCGGGGACATCCGGAAGCACCGGGCCGACATGATCGTCGTCAACCTGTTCGAGGGGACGAAGAGCCCGGGGGGCTCGACCGGGGCCGTCGACAAGGCGATCGGGGGGGCCATATCGGCCGCGATCCGCGACGGGGATTTCCAGGGGAAATGGGGGGAAACCCTTTTCCTTCGCCCCGAAAAAGGGGTTGCGTCCCACCGGGTGCTGGTGGTCGGGCTCGGGAAGAAGGAGAAGTTCACGCCGGACCACATCCGGCAGCTGGCCCTCCCCGTGATGCGGATGACGAAGAAGAAGAAGATCTCCACGGTGGCGTCCGTGCTCCACGGCGCGGGGGCGGGGGGGATCGATCCCGAGGAGGCGGCCCGGTTCCTGGCCCTGGGAGCCGCCCTGTCGGGTTACGAATACGACCGGTACAAGTCGGAGAAGGAGGGCAGGGTCTCCCGGTTTCAGGTCGTCGAGAGGGAGAAGGCTTCGGCGCCGAAGGTCGCCAGGGGGCTTGCCCACGGGGCGAAGATCGGCGAGGCGATCAACTGGGGGAGGGACCTGGTGGCGTCACCCCCCGGGGACCTTCGGCCGGACGGCCTGGCGCGGGCGGCCAGGACGCTCGCGGGGGGGAAAGTCCGCGTCAAGGTGTACGGGAGGAAAGAGGCCGAGGGATGGAAGATGGGCGGGTTGCTCGCCGTCGGGAAAGGGAGCGAGGTCTCCCCGCGGCTCATCGTCGCCGAGTACCGGGGAGGCCGACGGGGCGCTCCCTGGACGGCCCTCGTCGGCAAGGGGGTGACGTTCGATACGGGCGGCATCTCCTTGAAGAAGTGGGAGGGCATGGAGAAGATGAAGTACGATATGGCCGGAGGCGCGGGGATGCTGGCCGCGGTCCGCGCCGCGGCCGCGCTCGGGATCCGCAGGAACATCGTGGCGATCGTCCCCGCCGTCGAGAACATGCCGTCCGGTGCCGCCTATCGTCCCGGCGACGTGCTCCGGATGATGTCGGGAAAGACGGTGGAGGTGCTCTCCACCGACGCGGAAGGAAGATTGATCCTGGCGGACGCCATCACGTTTGCGAAGAAGCGGTACCGGCCGGCCGTCATCCTCGACGCCGCCACGTTGACCGGCGCATGCGTGGTGGCCCTCGGCAGCGTCACGATGGCGATGATGGGGAACGACGCAAAGGTTCTGGGACAAATGCGGGAGGCCTCCGCCGCCTCGGGGGAACGGGCCTGGGAACTTCCGCTTCACGAGGAATACTTCGAGCAGATCAAGAGCGATATCGGCGACCTCAAGAACATCGGGGGGCCGGAGGCAGGCGCCATCACGGCCGGCTATTTCCTGAAGGAGTTCGCCGGGGAGACCCCCTGGGTCCATCTGGACATCGCCGGGGTGGCGTGGAGGGAGAAGGAGAAAATGGGGTACGCCCCAGGCCCGACCGGGGTGCCGGTGAGACTTCTCGTCGAATTCCTGCGCAGGGAGGGGATGGGCGCGTAAGCGCCGGATCCCGCGGAGGAGAAGATGCCCGAGACGCCGCCGCTTTTGCCGCAAGACGAAGAGCATATCGCCTGCCCGCATTGCACGATCCAGATTCCGGCGGGGGTGCCCGACTGTCCCCATTGCCGGCAACCGGTTCTCCCCGAGGAGGGGCCGCAACGCCCGCGTCGCTTCGAAGCAGGGTTGCCGGCTCCCGCCGTCCTGTGGGAACGGCACGGCAAATGGGTCAAGGCGGCGGGCCCGATTCTCCTGGCCCTTGTCGTTCTTTTCCTCGTGTACCAGCGATGGATCGCCTACCGCGTGACGGTGGTGGAAAATCCCTCGCTTCCGGTTCAGGTGGAGGAGGAAAGGAAAGGGGACGTCGTGATCCTCCGGGGAACGGTGACGAACCGGGGGGACGACATCCCCGACCTCTCCCTCCGCTCGGTCGGGATCATCGCGGAGTTCGCCTACCGGGATGGGCGCACGGAACAGAAGACGGTCTTCCCGAAGGCGGAGTTCCGCGGCGAGGGGGCGCTTCTTCGCGGGGAGACGGGGACGTTCGAGGTGGAGGGGACCGCGAGGAAGCTTGTGGAAGTCGTTCTGCGGAGCGAGATCGTGGACCTGGGGATGGGGCGGAAGCTCATCCCCTCCCGCAGGAGGTGAGCCACTGCCGCGTGCGGAGGCAGGCCGGGGAGGAGCGGGCACGAACCCGGCGGGCCAGAGCGGTCACGTCGTCCACGGTGTCGATGTCGAACCCGGGGGGGAGGAGGGCGTAGGGGATCCCCGCGGTCCGGCATCGCAGGGAGACTTCGGACAGGACCGAGGCCGTCCCCCAATCCACCCCCCGGAACAGGGACGGAGCGTTCGACGAGAGCGCGATGAGGTAGAAGCCGCCGTCGTCGCTGGGGCCGAACACGGCGCCGGCGGAGGAAGAAAGCTCCCGGAACGCGGCGCGCACGAGCGATGCGGAAAGAACCGGGCAGTCCGCCCCGACGAGCACGGCCCTGGCGAACCCCCGTTCGAAGGCGGTTCGGAATGCGTTCGCCATCCTCTCGCCGAGGTTCCCTCCGGACTGGGGGAGCGGTTCGAAGACGGAAAACGGATCCCGGCGGAAGAATCCTTCGCTTCCGGGCGGGGAGAAGAACAGATAGCGGTGGACACGTCGGAGCCGGGCCATTTCCGCCGCCGTGTCCTCGAGGAGGCATGCATAGAGGACGGCCGCTTCCTTCCCGGTGAGGGGCGGGCAAAGCCGCGTCTTGACCTGCCCCGGGATGGGGGCTTTCGCCAGCAGGATCAGCGCGTCCGTTCGCTTCACAGTACTTCCCCTCTCCCGTCGGTGCGCCGCATGCCATCCATTGTAACAACCGATTGCCAGAAAACCGATGCCCGGGTACGATATCTGCCTTTACCGAAACCACAGGCAGGAAGGAAGCGCCATGAGGAAGAAAGCCGGGAGAGTCCTTTCCATCGGACTTCCGAAGGGAAGTCTGCAGGATTCCACGATCAAGCTGTTTCGAAAAGCGGGGTTCACCATCTCGGTGGGGTCCCGAAGCTACGTTCCCACCATCGACGACGAGGAATTGTCCGGGCTCCTGATCCGCGCCCAGGAGATGGCCCGGTACGTGCAGGACGGCATCCTGGACATCGGGCTGACCGGGCGGGACTGGGTCATGGAGCAGAATGCCAAAGTGAAGGAGGTCTGTCCCCTCCAGTACGCGAAAGGGGGACTGCGGCCCGTCCGCTGGGTGGTGGCCGTTCCGAACGAATCGTCCATCAGGCGCCTCGAGGATCTCAAGGGAAAGAGAGTGGCCACCGAACTTGTCCAGTACACCCGCCGGTTCCTCAAGGAGAGGGGGATCAAGGCGAACGTCGAGTTCTCGTGGGGCGCGACGGAAGTGAAGGCTCCGCGACTGGCCGACGCGATCGTGGAGCTGACCGAGACGGGGAGCACGCTTCTGGCGAACAACTTGCGGATCGTGGACACCATCTTCGAGTCCACGACCGTCCTGATCGCCAACCGGGAGGCATGGAAAGACCCGTGGAAAAGGAAAAAGATCGAGAACATCGCGTTGCTGCTCACCGGAGCCCTGCGGGCGGAGGAGAAAGTGGGGCTGAAGATGAACGTGAACCGCTCCTACCTCGACGCGGTCCTCAAGGTGCTTCCCGCCCTTCAGAACCCCACGATCGCGTCGCTTTCGAAGGCGGGCTGGTTCAGCCTCGAGGTGATCGTGGACGAGAAAACCGTACGGGAACTCATCCCCATCCTGAAGAATACGGGCGCCTCGGGGATCGTCGAGTACCCGCTCAACAAGGTGATCCCTTAGTGCTCCACTTCATAAATACGGTGTTGCACCGAGAGCGTCGATGCGCCGCGCCAGCGAGGCGCGCGACTGAGGCATACCGTTGAGTATGGTGAAGAAGCGCAACGAAGCGGGAGCGAGGGGCCTGTCCCCGGAAGGGTCGGCAGCCGAGGCGAAGCGGATGCGCCGTCAGACCGCGAAGGACGACCGAGCACGGCGCA
>DATEXR010000264.1 GCA_035256765.1 Candidatus Deferrimicrobiaceae bacterium
TCCCGGCATTCGAGGGCCGCTGCATCCTCGCCGGCTTCGTTGCCCGCCCTCACCGTACCGCGACGGGTACGCCTCGGCCGGGCGCCTCGCCGGACGAGGCGCATCGACCCTCTCGGTGCACGGCCTCTTCAGGAACGGACCTCTGGATGCCGGGGGCCTCCGTTATCAAGCGCTCGCGACCTTGCGCCCGCTCGCTGCCGGTTCCGCTCGACGCGATTTCTTCCTTAGCGAAACAGGCCGCGTCGAGGACCCCCCGCATCGCCCTGTGCGCGGAATGGCGGCCTGCCCCGGCGCGGCGGCTGCGGTCTTCCCCCGTCTGCCCGCGAAACGGGGTCCCACGATCCGCCTAGTGCGCCGTCCCCCGGGGGTCAGGAGGTGGTTACGACCAGAAGGTGCGCCTCTCCCCGGTCGGGCGCGTTCTTCCAGCGGTAGGGCGTGTTCCCGCGGAAGTAGAGGCTGTCTCCCTGCTCGAGCCCAAGGGAGGTTCCGTCGATCTCCACTTCCACCGCGCCCTGGAGCACAAAGAAGAATTCGTCTCCCTGATGGTTGACGAAGTCCTCCCCGCTGTTCGCTCCGGGTTTGAGAATGCAGAGTTTCGGGTGGAAACGCCGGCCCCGGACCGCCGCCGCGAGGCTCAGGAATTCGCTGCCCGGGATGTCCGTCGCGAGCCTTTCCCGGTTCGCGGCGCGGGTCACGACATACTCGACCTCGTCCTCTCCGAGCAGGGAGGAAAGCGACTCGCCCAGAGCCCTTCCGATGGAGGCGAGGGTGTTCACGGTCGGGGACGAAACATTCCGCTCGATCGCGCTGATCGCGGTGGCGGACATGCCGCTCTTTTCCGAGACCTCCTGGAGCGTCAGGTTCTTCCTCTTCCGGATGCTCTTGATCCTCTTTCCGACGTCGATCGTTTCCACGGATCTCACCTCTCTTAGTATATCCATGATATCCCCGGGTCTGTCGCCCTGTAAACAGCTTCTCCAATAAAATGCATCTCGGTCGGGGATTTCGCTGACATCATTCATTCCTGCCAAGATTCCGGAATCCCGCTTTCCCGGGGGATATCGCTTGAATTACCGAATAGGGCTAACTAGAATCACAGGTTACGCATTCACCATTCGACTCCGGGGTACCCCGAGGGAGGCCACCATGCCAGCGACGTTGTTGCCCACCGAGAGTTACAGCATCACGATTCGCGTTGAGATCCAGAGCAAGCCCGGCATGCTCGGAAAGGTCACCACATCGATCGGAGATGCCGGGGGGGATATCGGCGCTGTGGACCTGAGCGGCGTGGGGAAAGGAACGGTCATGCGGGACATCACGGTCAGCACCCGGGGAGTGGAGAATGCCCAGGAGATCATCCGGGCGGTCCAGAAGGTCACGGGGGTGAAAATCATCAACGTATCCGACCGGACCTTCCTCAAGCATATCGGCGGGAAGATCGAGATCAGCGGCAAGATCTCCGTCAAGACCCGGGAGGACCTCTCCATGGCCTACACTCCCGGGGTGGCGCGCGTCTGCATGGCGATCGCGAAAGACGTCAAGAAGTCCCACACCTTGACGATCCGCAAGAACACCGTGGCCGTCGTCAGCGACGGGACCGCAGTGCTCGGACTGGGGGACATCGGGCCCGAGGCGGCGATGCCCGTCATGGAAGGGAAGGCGTTGATCTTCAAGGAGTTCGCCGGCGTGGATGCCTGGCCGATCTGCCTGGCCACGAAGGATACCGACGAGATCGTCCGGATCGTGAAGGCCCTCGCCCCCTCCTTCGGCGGGATCAACCTCGAGGACATCTCCGCTCCCCGGTGCTTCGAGATCGAGGAGCGGCTCAAGGCCGAGCTGGACATCCCCGTCTTCCACGACGACCAGCACGGGACGGCCGTCGTGGTCCTCGCCGCGCTGCTCAACTCCCTGAAGATCGTCAAGAAGCGGTTGGAGGAATTGAAGGTGGTGGTGGCCGGCGTCGGCGCCTCGGGCGTGGCGTGCAGCAAGATGCTGATGAACGCGGGGGTCCGCAACATCATCGGCGTGGATCGCATCGGCGCAATCTACAAGGGGCGCAAGCAGCATATGAACTTCATGAAGGAATGGTATGCCGAACACACCAACCCGTCGAACGAGAAAGGGAAGCTGTCGGACGTCATGGCAAGAGCGGACCTGTTCCTCGGGCTGTCCGGCCCGGGGCTTATCACGGTGGACGACCTGAAGAAGATGGCGAAGGACCCCATCGTCTTCGCGATGGCCAACCCGGTCCCCGAGATCCAGCCCGAGGATGCCGCTCCGTACGTCCGGATCATGGCGACGGGCCGTTCCGACTACCCGAACCAGATCAACAACTCCCTGGTCTTCCCGGGGATCTTCCGCGGGGCGCTCGACTCGCGTGCCTCCTGCATCAACGAGGAGATGAAGCTGGCGGCCGCGCACGCCATCGCCTCCTGCGTGGGGAAAGATGAG
>DATEXR010000265.1 GCA_035256765.1 Candidatus Deferrimicrobiaceae bacterium
CCGGCGGCGGGATCGCTATTCCGGTTTCTGTTCGGGTGAGCCCGACTCGTGCGCGCCGCCGTGTTTCGCACGATGCAGGAAAAACCGCTCGACTACGTAGAACCCGGCGGGAAGCGCAAGGGCGATGCTTGCCACCTTCAAGCCCAGCCGAACAGGCGTCGAGGTGACGCCCAGGACGTCGCAGAGGAAATCCGAGATGCGTGCCCCGGCGATAAACGCCGCGATGACCCCTCCGGCCAGCGCAGCGGCAAGAAGCAGCCGGGAACCGCTTCTTCGTTTCTTTTCTCGACCCCCCGGGATATGGCCCGGGTTTTCCCGCGGATCGCGAGGCACTTCGCTCTCTCCGGGGGTCACCGGATCACGGGGGAAGGAAAAGGATGCGGCCGGCGGATCGGTGCCCGCCGGCCGTCGGATCCGGGATTTGGGAACGAGTGCGGGGCGATCACTTCAGCGTCTTGATGAATTGGTCGATCGTCATCGCGGGGAGGGTCATGATCTGGATCGTCCCCCGCGACCCCAGCGTCACCGAGATCTTGACCATCGTGTCGTTGCTCGGGGCCTCGACGACGTTGACGAAATCGTAGAGGCCCAACACGGCATACTGGCCGAGCACCTTCGCCCCCATCCCCTCGATCTCCTTGTTCACCTCCTTGATGCGCTCCGGCTTGGACTTCACGGTTTTCCTTCCCTCGTCGGTGAGCGAACTGAGCAGGATGTAGAGCGGCATCGGATCTCCTTTCTCCTGGCCGGGGTTGGATGGGGAGGTTGTCGGATTCCGCAGAGTGCCGATAGGGAAATTATACTACCTCGATCCGCCTGCGACGCAAGGGGAGGCGGAGGCGCGTTTCCGTCATCCCGGCACCCATCTTCTCCGGACTACCGCCTTTCTCTTCGGCTACCTCGGGATCCGGGTGCTGACCGGAGGGGTGACCTATCCCGTCTGGCTGGGCCTGCAGGCGTTGATGTCCCGCAGCCCGGAGACCGCCCGGGGGATCGGCGCCGCCGTCCTCGTCATTGCGGGTCTCTACCAGGTGTCCCCCTTGAAATACCGCTGTCTGTCCCACTGTCGCAGCCCCTTGAGCTATTTCATCCAGCATCCCGTGGGAAGGAGTCCCGTAGACGGCCTGCGGCCGGGATTCCACCACGGGGCATTCTGCGTGGCGTGTTGCTGGGCCTTGATGTCCGTCCTGTTCGCAGTGGGCTTGATGAACCTGGCCTGGATGGGTCTGCTCACCCTTGCGATTTTCACCGAGAAAACCCATCGACAAGGGCATCGGATCGGCCAAATGATCGGCGTCGCACTCATCGGCCTGGGGCTTCTTCTGTTTGTTGGACCGTCTATGGTTCGGCAGTTCCTGATCGGGATGTAAAGATCCCCCCGAGCCCGCCGCCCCGGGGGATCTTCCTCCTTGAATTCGCCACCATTCCCTGTAGGGGGGAAGAAGGATTTTTATCGTCAAGGAATCATTCGCGATGTTTGCTGAATCTTACCTGTCGCGGGTTTGATCTTCGAATGACGGGGCCGGAAGGGACGCTGCCCGCTGCCTCTGTCTTGTCCGGCTCTCAACAACAGATGGTTCGCCTCCATGGAGGTGGAGCGGATGGGAGGGGATCATGGCCCCAGAAATTATGGTTGATGCCGCAACCTTGCGCGAGCAGGTGAAGGAGAAGTACCGGGAGGTGGCGGTAAATCCTCACGGCAGTTTTCATTTCCACACCGGGCGCGCCCTCGCAGCCAGGCTGGGCTACGACGAGAACCTGACCGCATCTCTGCCGGACTCGGCGGTGGAGTCGTTCGCCGGCGTGGCGAACCCGTTTTCCCTGCGATCCCTGTCGGAAGGAGAGCGGGTGATCGATCTTGGATCGGGGGGAGGATTCGACTGTTTCGTGGCGGCTTCGCAGGTTGGTCCCAAGGGGCATGTTATCGGCGTGGATATGACGCAGGAGATGCTCGTCAAGGCACGAAGGGCTTCGGGAGAACTCGGTCTGGAAAACGTGGAGTTCCGGGAAGGGCTGATCGAAGATCTTCCCGTCGAGAACGGGTGGGCCGATGTGGTGATCAACAACGGTGTGATTAATCTGTGCGCCGATAAACGACGCATTTTCTCGGAGATCCAGCGTGTGCTCCGCCCCGGCGGGAGACTCCAGTTCGCCGAT
>DATEXR010000266.1 GCA_035256765.1 Candidatus Deferrimicrobiaceae bacterium
GCTGGCGCGGCGCATCGACGCTCTCGGTGCGACACCGTATTTATGAAGCGGAGTACTAAGGCGGGAAGACCCCGTCAGAAGAGCGGGGAGAAGATCCGGCAGGTGTCCTCGAGAAGCCGCACCGTTTTCGGTCGGCGCGAGAAGGCGGCCGGATCGAGCCGGCGGGAATGGGAGAGGTCCTCCTCATACGCCGACGCGAGCCGATCGATCTCCTTCGCTCCGTAGAGAAACACGCCGAGCTCGAAGTTGAGGAAGAAACTCCGGATGTCCACGTTCGACGACCCCACCACGCCGACGTCGTCGTCGATGATCAGCGTCTTGGAGTGGATGTTCGTGGGCTGGTACAGGGAGATCTTCACCCCCGCCAGCATCAGGTCGTCGAAGTAGGACCTTCCCGCCAGCCACACCATCCGCAGGTCCGATTTCTCCGGGACGATCAGGCGGACGTCGATCCCCCGCAGCGCGGCGTTTTCGAGTGCGGTCCCGATGGCGTCGTCGGGGACGAAATACGGCGTGGCGATCCAGATCCTCCTCCGGGCCGAGGTGAACGCCGTGAAGACCCCCTGGTAGATCGGGTGGAGTGCCCGGTCCGGGCCGGAGGTCACCACCTGGAGCGTCCCCGCCTGCGGCGGATCGACCTTCCGGGGGGGAAGAGAGGGGAACAGGTGTCCCGGAGGACCGGTCTCCTCCGTGGCGAACGCCCAGTCGTCGAGGAAGATCACCTGAAGGTCCCGGACCGCCGGTCCGCGGATCACCACGCCGATATCCCGCCATTGGGAATCCTCCCGCTTCGGGCCCATGTAGTGTTTCCCGATGTTCATCCCCCCGCAGAAGGCGGCCATCCCGTCGGTGACGAGGAGTTTCCGGTGATTGCGGAGGTGGGCCGACCACTTGCGGTGGAGAGGGAGCGCGGGAAGGAACTCCGCCACCTCCCCGCCCGCGCGCCGAAGCGGCCGGACGATTTGCCGCAGGGCGCGCCACGACCCCACCGCGTCCAGCAGGAGACGCACCCGGATGCCCGACTTCGCCCGGGCGGCGAGGGCGTGGATGAACCGCTTGCCGATGCGGTCGACGTCGAGGATGAAGAACTGGGCGTGGATATGGTCGCGCGCCTCCTCGATCAGGCCCAGGACCGCCCGGTACGCCTCGTCCCCCCGGTGGATGATGACGACCCGGTTCCCGGCCACCGGAGGGGGCGCACCCGCCCGGACAAGGACGCTGCCGCAGTCCGCCGCGATGGGGGAGGATAGATCCCCGGGCCGCACACGGTTCTCCACGGAGCTTTCGGCGGACCCGACCGCCCCGATCTTCGCCCGGATGTGACGCCGGATGCGCCGTTCTCCCACGAGGTAGTACAAGGGGATCCCGACCACGGGCAGGAGGGCGATGGAGAGCACCCACGCGACCGTCGCCGCGGGCTGGCGCCTTTCGAGAATGATGCGCGGGATGAGGATGAGGGCGAAGATGTACCCGACCGTGGAGAGGACGAGCGCGGCGATCCGCCAACCGTCGTACAAAAGTTTCTCCTCAAAACGGGGACGTTCTTAAACTTTTTAATGCCGATTTCATAGATCAGGGGCCGATCGATACTGATTCGGGTTAAAAAGTTTAAGAACGTCCCCATAGGGTAGAGCAATCAATGACGAGAGCCCCCGGGATCTTCCGATGTTTTCATTGATGGAGCCTCCCCCGACAACCTATAATACTTCCCTTACGCGCGGAGGGGTACCGAAGTGGCCGTAACGGGGTCGACTCGAAATCGACTTGGCGGTGCGAGCCGCCACGTGGGTTCGAATCCCACCCCCTCCGCCAGGATTTTTAACACCGGAGGATGAAGGGATTCGAACCGGAGCCGCCGCCGGATACAAGGGGACACTCCTTCAACGTGAAACTCGATCCAAGGAATGTCCCCGAAAAGCGCGAGCGAGGCGAGCGCGTCAGGCGGGTCCGCGGCCGGAAGGGCGATGGCGTGGACCGCCGAGCCCCAACGGTCGAATCCCACCCCCTCCGCCAGGATTTTTAACCCAGCCCATCGGGTGCGCGCCGGCGGCCAGGCCCGCCGCAACGGAAGGCGGCAAACTCCGTCAGGTCCGGAAGGAAGCAGCGGTAGCCGCACTCCTCCGTGTGCCGGCGATTCTCCTGGCCGCCGGCGGGCACCCGAAGGAAGCTTGGCCGGCCGGGCGGCCGCGCAAGGAGCGGACGGAAAGGTAGGCGAGGGAGGGACCATGGCGTACGAGGCGCTTTCGAGGAAGTGGCGCCCGAAGACGTTCGGCGAGGTTGTGGGGCAAGGGCACGTGACCCGCGCGCTCGCCAACGCCATCTCCCTGGGGAAGATCCACCACGCCTACCTGTTCGCGGGGACGCGGGGCGTGGGGAAGACCACCTTCGCGAGGATCCTCGCCCGCGCCCTGAACTGCGAGAAGGGGCCGACCTCCTCTCCCTGTCTCACCTGCCCCGCATGCGTCGAGATCCTCGCCGGCTCGAGCGTGGACGTCCAGGAGATCGACGGCGCGTCGAACACGGGAATCGACGACGTCCGGCGGCTCCGGGAGAACGCCGCCTATGCGCCGGCGCGCTCCCGCTACAAGATCTACATCATCGACGAAGTGCACATGCTGTCGAAGGCCGCCTTCAACGGCCTGCTCAAGACCCTGGAGGAGCCCCCCCCCCACGTCGTGTTCGTCCTGGCCACCACCGAGCCGAACCGGATCCCGGACACGATCCTCTCCCGGGTGCAGCGGTTCGATTTCCGCATGCTCACGGAGGAGGAGATCTGCACGCGGCTGAAGGAGATGGCGGAGGCGGAAACGATCGCCTACGAGGAGGAGGCGCTGCGTCTCGTCGCGCGGTACGCTTTCGGATCGATGCGGGACGGCCAGTCGATCATCGAGCAGGCGGCGGTCCTGGGGAACGGGAGGATCCCGGCGTCCCTCGTGGAGGAGATGCTCGGGCTCGTGGGCGCCGAGGCGGCGATCGACCTCGTGTGGGCCGTCGTGGCGGAAGGCGCCGGAGAGGCGATCCGGAAATTTACCTCCCTGTGGACCCGGGGGGCGGACCTCAAGTTCCTGTACCTTTCGGTCGTGGACGTCCTGCGGGACGCCGCCGTGTGGAAATTCACGGAAAAGGACGACCTCCTTTACCGTCACTCCCCGTCCTCCTTGGAGCGGATGAAGCAACTTTGCGCCTTGCGGACCCGGGAGGAGTGGATGTTCCTCCTGGACATCGGGTTCCGGTCGGAGCGGGACGTGCTCGGCACGGAGTTCCCCCGCCTGGGGTTCGAACTCCTGCTCCTGCGCCTGGTCAACGCCCCCGGCCTCCTGGCCGTGGAGGGACTCGGCAGGGAGGACCCCTCCGCCGTCCCCGGCCGTCCCCCGGTCGCTCCCGCGCGGCTTCCGTCCCCCCCCGCGCAGACACCCCGGACGACCGTTTCCCGGGTCGAGCCGGCCAGCGGGTCCGCACAGGAAGGCGGGGGGAAGCCGGCCTCCGACTCGTCCGCCGCGGCTTCCGCGAAGGGGGAAGCCCGAAGGGCGGGCGGGGACTTGTCCTCCGACCCGTCCTCCGAAGCCCGAACGGCGAAGGAGGAAACCCGCAGGGGGAAGGAGGACGTCTGGGAGGGGATCCGGCGCACCCTCGAGGAGAGGAAAAAGCCCCTCCTCGTGGCGCTCCTTCACCAGATGAGGGGAAGGCTCGAGGGCGACGAGATGATCATCACCTGCCCGCACCAGATGCAGCTGGACCGCCTCCGGGAGGAGGACAAGTGGCCCGTGCTGGTGCAGGCCGTGGAGAATGTCGTGGGGAGAAAGGTCCCCGTCCGGCTGGTGGCCGAGCCGGAAAAAAAAAGCCCGGCGCCTGAGGAGTCGTCGGGCGGGGGAAGCGGCCCCGAGAAAAAGGCGCTATCGGACCCGCTGCTCGCGGAGGTCCTGAGGGAGTTCGAGGGGGCGGCGGTCCTCGAGGTCCGGCCCGCGCCCCGCAGGGCCCCGATCCCCCAGCCGGCGGAGTCCGAGGACCGGGAGCCCGACGAGGGGGCCGAAGAGACGGAGGGGGCGGAATGAAGGATATGCAGGGGATTCTCCGGCAGGCCCAGCAGATGCAGGAGCGCCTTGCAAAGCTCCAGGAGGAGCTTGCCGGAAAAACCGTCGAGGCGTCGGCGGGGGGCGGGATGGTGACGGTCGTCGTGAACGGCAGGCAGGAGGTCGTGTCGGTCCGGATCGAGAAGGAGGTCGTTTCCCCGGAGGACGTGGAACTGCTTCAGGACCTGGTCGCGGGGGCGGTGAACGAGGCGATCTCCCGATCGCGCAAGATGATGGCCGACGAGATGGCGAAGATCACCGGCGGGATGAATCTGCCGGGGCTGTTCTGACCGATGTCGTACCCGAAGCCTCTGCGAAGGCTCATCTCCCTGCTGGCGAAGCTCCCGGGCGTGGGCGAAAAGACGGCGACGCGCCTTGCCCTCCACATGCTCAAGATGACCCCGGAGTCCGTGCGGGAGCTGGGGGAGTCTATTGCCGCGATCCCGAACGCTGTGATACATTGTTCGCGCTGTTTCAATATCGCGGATCAGGATCCGTGCCCGATCTGCGCAGACCCTGCGCGCCGCGACGACCTCTTGTGCGTCGTGGAAAACCCGACGGATCTTGTGCCGATCGAAAAAAGCGGGGAGTACCGGGGGAGATACCACGTTCTGGGGGGGGCGATCTCCCCGATCGACGGGATGATGCCGGAAAACCTCCGGGTACGGGAGTTGATGGGGAGGCTTTCGGGGGGCGGGGTCGGAGAAGTGATTCTGGCAACGAACCTCACGGCGGAGGGGGAAGCGACCGCCGCCTACCTTGCCGGCGCCATCAAGCCACTGAATATCCGCGTTACCCGGATCGCCTACGGAATGCCCGTGGGGTCGGATCTCGAATACACCGACGAGATCACCGTGGGCAGGGCGATCAAAGGGCGAAGGGACGTGTAGACCGCGCGACAGTCGTTCGATCCCCCTTCGAACAGGTTGACCGGCATCAAGGCGGTAGGGTACGCAATGGGGTATTTTTCCCCGGAACCGGATTCATGCAGGGATTCTTTGGAAAACCCACGGGAGAGAGGTAGGAATCCATGGCCAAGGTGAAGACGGCGGTGAAACTTCCGGTGAAGAACGAACTCGGGTTCTTCGAGATCCGGATGGAGAGCATCGGAGGCCTCGGGGCGAACGTTGCGGGCAAGATCCTGACCGAAGCCGCCATCATCGGCATGGGCTTGAACGGGGCGGGGTTCGCCTCCTACGGGTCGGAGAAGAAGGGGACCCCGGTCAAGGCGTTCGTCCGGGTGTGCGAGGCCGGCCACCAGGTCCGCATCAACAGCCCGGTCGAGGAGCCGCACGTGCTGGCGATCTTCCACGAGGCGCTCGCCAAGTCGGTTCCGGTGACGGCGGGGGCGGTCCCCGGCAAGACGACCGTCATCCTGAACACCCGGAAGACGCCGAAGGAGGCGAGAGACTTTTTGAAGCTCGAGGGAGGGAAGGTCGGCGTGGTGGACGCGATGGAGATCGCGATGGCCACCGGCTCCCGGGTCAACATGGTCATGATGGGGGCGATCGCGAAGGCGTCCGCCTTCTTCGACTGGAAGGCCCTCGAGGACGCCGTCCAGGAAGCGTTCGGAAAGAAGTACGCGGCGCTCATGAAGGGGAACCTCGAGGCTCTCAAACGCGGGCACGACGAGGTGAAGATCGAGGAGATCCCGGCCGACGGAAAATACCCGGCGACGCCGTTCCGCCGCGAAGAGCCCAAACTCGGGTACGAGAACGCGCCGATGGGCGGCACGATCTACACCGTGGGAAACATGCGGTTCAAGGACCTGTCCACGAGCCGGACGGGGATGATCCCCCTCTTCCACATGGACGAGTGCACCCGCTGCGGCGAGTGCGACATCACCTGCCCGGACTACTGCTTTGTCTGGGAGCGCGGCAAGGATCCCAAGACCGGCAAGGACGGGATGGTGCTCCTGGGGATCGACTACCAGTACTGCAAGGGGTGCCTGCGCTGCACGTACATCTGCAAGTTCAGCGCCCTCCTCCCCGCGAAGGAGGCCGAGCAGGACATGGAAAAGATCACCGTGAAACATAAATTCCTGAAATAAGTACCGGAGGAGAGGGAGATGGCCGAAACGGCGAAAAAGAGGGATGCGCGGCCGGCGCAGGAAGTGGTCGTCCAGAGCGGCAACGAGATTGCGGCGACGGCGGCCAAGCAGATCAACTACCACATCATGGGGTACTACCCCATCACCCCCTCCACCGAGATCGCCGAGACCCTCGACGCGATGAAGGCGGAAGGGGAGCACGACATCCGGATGATCCCGGGCGACGGCGAGCACGGGGCGGCGGGGGTATGTTTCGGCGCGACCACGGCGGGGGGACGGGTCTTCAACGCCACCTCGGCGAACGGCCTCCTGTTCGCCCTCGAGCAGCTCCCCGTCCAGTCGGGGACGCGGTTCCCGATGGTGTTCAACATCGTCACCCGGTCGGTGTCCGGCCCGCTCGACATCCGCGGCGACCACAGCGACATCATGCTCGCGATGAACACCGGCTGGATCATTCTGATGGCCTCCGACGTCCAGGCGGTCTACGACATGAACCTCATGGCGCCCAAAATCGGCGAGGAGATGTCCGTGCGGCTCCCCGTGATGGTGGCCTTCGACGGCTTCTTCACCTCCCACCAGAAGCGCCGCGTCGAGATCTTTTCCGATTCGAATGTGGTCCAGGCCTTTTTAGGCCCGTTCGTCCCGACGGTCACGTCGGTCGATCCGCGCAAGCCGGTGACGATCGGACCGTACATGAACGACCCCGACCTGATCAACAACAAGAAGCAGCAGGCCGACGCGATGGTCCGGTCGTACGCCGTCATCAAGAAGGTGTTCGCGGAGTTCGAGGCCCTCTCCGGCAGGAGGTACGACATCCTCGACCTGTACCGGATGGAGGACGCCGAGGCGGCCCTGTTCATCCTCAACTCGGCCGCGGAGACGGCGAAGGAGGCGGTGGACGCGCTGCGCAAGAAGGGAATGAAGGTCGGCCTCATCCGGCTGAACGTCATCCGCCCGTTTCCGGTCGAGGAGGTCCGCAAGGCGCTCGCGAAGGTCAAGGGACTCGTGGTCGCCGACCGGCAGGACAACTACGGCGCCTATGGCGGCGCGATGACCCTCGAGGTCAAGGCGGCGATCCAGGGCGTGCCGGGAAACAAGACGATGGTCGCCTCCCGGATCTACGGGATCGGCGGGAAAGAGTTCTTCGTCGAGGACGCCGAGGCGATGCTGCGCGAAGCGCACGAGATCGCCAAGACGGGAAAGGTCAAGGTCCCGTACGACTACTTCGGCGTCAACCCCGGGGAGAAAGGGTATGTCCACCCGGTCGCCTTCGCGCCCATCACCGAGGAGGAGTCCACGGGGATGACCCGCATCGAGGTCACTCCGGAGGGGAAGATGGGGGTCAAGGGGGTGAACATCCGTGCGCTCACCGAGCGTCCGAAGCGGCTCTCTTCCGGGCACGGAGCCTGCCCCGGCTGCGGGATCTTCGTCAATCTCAACCAGTTCCTGAAAGGGATCGAGGGGTTCGTGACGGTTCTGTTTCACACCGGCTGCGGGATGGTGGTCACGACGGGCTACCCCTTCACGTCGCACAAGGTCACCTACATCCACAACCTCTTCCAGAACGGCGCTGCGACCCTGTCGGGAGTCGTCGAGATGTTCGAGGAGCGCAAGAAGCGCGGCGAGATCCCGAAGGAGGAGAAGATCACTTTCATCATGGTGACCGGCGACGGCGGCCACGACATCGGGATGGGGCCCTCCATCGGGGCGGCGTTGCGGGGGCACCGGATGATCATCCTGGAGTACGACAACCAGGGGTACCAGAACACGGGCTCCCAGCTCTCGTTCACCGTCCCGATGGGGCACTCCACGTCGACCTCGAACTACGGGCCGTACCAGCACGGCAAGTCGACGCACCACAAGGACACCGCCCAGATCTTCGTCTCGTGCAATATCCCGTACGTCTTCACGGCCGCGGAGAGCAACCACCGCGACATGATCCGCAAGGCCGTCAAGGCGCAGAAGTACTCCGAGGAGGGGCTGGTGTTCGGCAAGCTCATCTCCATGTGCCCGCTCGCCTGGCGGACCGAGGAGCGGATCTCGGTCCCCATCATCCAGGCCGCGGTCGACTCCTGCTTCTTCCCCCTCTACGAGGTGGAGCGCGGGATCACGACGATCAACTACGATCCGGAGGAGAAGGGGAAGAAAGTGCCGGTGACCGAGTGGCTCCAGCAGATGGGGAAAACCAAGCATCTGCTCAAGTCGGAGTGCAAGCCGGTGCTCGCCGCGATCCAGGCCGAGGTGGACCGGCGCTGGGCGCGCCTCAAGGAGATGCACAAAAACCCGCTCCTGTGAAAAGGGACGTTCCTAAGAACTTCGATGAGGCCGGGGGGGCGGTGGCTCCCCGGGCCTTTTTTACCGCTGCGTCTCGTAATTCAAGATCCCGTATCGGGCCGAATCCCTGAGGTGTTCCCCCCCCGGTGCCCGGGATACGCCCCCGGCGGGATCGTTTCCCGCCCGAACGGGCAGCGAAGCGACCGGGGCTGCCGATCCGATGGCTCGACAGGCTACTTGCAGGCTGTCCCTGCCCTCGGAAGAAAGGGCCGGGAGGAATAGTGGACATGCCGGGAACGATCCCGGCTCAGGAGAAGCAAAGGACTCCCGCCTCGGGGTTCTCCCGGAGATAGGACAGGAACGCATCGACGCAATGCGGGTCGAACTGGTTGCCCCTGCAGCGGGCAAGCTCCTCCATCGCTTCCTCCTTCGTCCGGGTGGGCTTGTATGCGCGGTCCGAGATCATGGCGTCGAAGCTGTCCGCGACCGAAAGGATCCTCGCCGCCAGGGGGATTTCCTCTCCCTTCAGCCGGTCCGGATATCCTTCCCCGTCGTATCGCTCGTGGTGGTGCCGGACGATCGGGCACAGGCGCCCGAGGGAACCCACCGGCTTCAAGATGTTCTCCCCTCCCATCGGGTGCGCGAGGATGAACTGGAGCCCCTCGGGGGTAAGCGATCCATTGTTGTGCAGGATCTGATCCGGAATCCCGATCTTGCCGATATCGTGGAGGAGCGCCGCAGACTCCAGGTCTCTCACGAACGCTACCGGGAGGTCCATACGCGTGGCGATCTCCACCGCGGACTCGGTCACCCGCTTGGAGTGGCCACGGGTGTACTTGTCCCGCGCCTCCACCGCGGTGGCCAGTGCCGAAACCGTCTCCAGGTATGTTTTTTCCATGCTCTCCTTGAGCTCGGCGTTCTCGATGGCCACGGCCATCTGGGTGGCCAGGTTCTGGATCGTGAGAAGATCCTCTCCGGTGATCTCCCGCTGGCCCGCCGCCAGCCCGATGCTCATGACTCCGCGGGTCTTCTCGCTGGTCCGTAAGGGGATGTGGATCGCCCAGGGCATGCTCTTTTCCAGGGGCGTGAGCATGTCCGGCCTGCCCCACGGCATCGATTCCGAGGTGGTCACCAACTGCCCGTGGGTCGCCACCCATCCCACGATCCCCTTCCCTTGCCGCACGACCGTGCCACGGAATTCCTCTCGCAAGCCCGCGGACGCGCACAAGGAAAGCTCGCTCCCGTCGGGAGAGAGAAGGAAGATCGCACCCACTTCGAGACCCGTCAGGGAGAGAAGCGACCGCAGGAACACCTCGAACATGTTCGCCATATCCACGTTCTGCCCGAAACTGACGCAGACCTGCGAGAGCAGGGTCTGGATCTGTTTTTTCGAGGACTGGAGACTGTCGATCGATTGCTGAAGCCGGCTGGTGATCCGGTTGAAATTCCTGGCGAGTTCGCTGATCTCGCCTTCGATGTTCGTGTCCAGGCGCCGGTCCAGGTCGCCCCCGGCGATGGCCGAGGCGTCCCGGGTCACCTTCAGCAGGGCCTGGACCACCGACCGGCAGAGAAAGAAGCCCCCCGTGCCCAGCAAGGCCACGGACGCGGAGAAGAGGGTGAGTTGCAGCAAGTTCCCGCGAACGGCGTCCACGTACTCGATGAACAGGTAGGCGGACAGCGCCATGGGGATGATGAACATCGCCGAAAAGGCGATGGCGAATTTCCGCGCTACCGTGTCTTCTCCGGAAACTCTCGACGTTCCCATGCCGCTTCCCCTCGAATCCTTCGATTCAACCATGCAACGGGGAGGAAATCGGGGGAGGGCGATCAAACATGCATTTCCCCGTGAGCTTCGAAGATTTCATCGAATCTGTGGGAGTTCGCCCGAAAGATTTCGAGAATCCTGGGATCGAAGTGGTCGGGGGTGGTCCTTCCATCGCCCTCCGTGATGATCTTCACCGCCGTTTCATGGTCGAAGGGAGGCTTGTAGGGACGTCGGCTCCGCAGCGCATCATACTGATCGATGATGTTCATGATCCTCCCCTCGATCGGGATGTCCTCCCCCTTCAATCCGAGAGGATATCCTTTCCCGTCCCACCTCTCGTGGTGGGACAAAGCGAATTTTTCGGCGGACTGAAGGAAGGGGCTGTCCGATCCCTTGAGAATCCTGGCGCCGATGGTCGTATGGGTCTTCATGGTCTCGAATTCCTGCGGGGTCAGTCTGCCCGGCTTGAGGAGAATGGAATCCGGTATGCCGACCTTCCCGATGTCGTGCATCGGCGCCGCGTACGCCAGGATTCCTTCCTTCTCCTGGGAGATCTCCAGTTCCTTGACGATTACCTTGGTATATTCGCTTACCCGCTTGATATGGGTGTAGGTATCATCGTCCCGGTACTCGGCGGCAAGCGTCAGCCGGTGTATGGTGTCCTGCAACGCCTCCCGAAGCCGCCTGGTTCTCTCCTCGACCTGCTCTTCCAGGATCTGGCTGTGGGACTCCAGGAAGTCCTGGTATCGTTTGACCTTCAACAGGTTTTTGACCCGGACCACCAGTTCCGTGTTGTCGACGGGCTTGCTTAAGAAATCGTTCGCCCCCGCCTTGAGCGCCGTGATCTTCGAGTCCCTGTCGGCCTGTGATGTGAACATCACAACGGGGATGTTGCTGGTGCCATTCCCGTCCTTTAACCTACGGCATGTCTCAAAGCCGTTCATTTTTGGCATGGAGATGTCCAGAAGAATGAGATCCGGCTGGATCTCGTTCGCTTTCGATAACCCCTCTAGGCCATCATGGGCCGACTCGATATCGAAACCCTCTTTGGAGAGGAGTGCCCTCAAAACCTTCACCACGATTTCTTCATCGTCGATGACCAGGATCTTCTCTTTCCGGTGCGTATCCATTTCTTCCCTCCCGATATTCTTAAGTGTCTTATCGGAAAGGAGGAATTGTTACTTTGTACATTTTCTGACGGTACTCCGATAAAATCCCCATTCCCAAAAACCCGCGGGGACCATCCGGGACCCACGGGCTGAAATCACGAAAAAAGGGAATCCCTGGTTCATAGGGACAGGGCCATATTATTTCGGACTATTTCGGGGGAGGGGGAAAGGCCTGTCTCTTCCCGTTCAGGGGAAATAGTTACCCATTTTCGGCGAGAAAATGCCCTTCGCTCATGGGGATCTTTGGGAAAATTCTGAGGATAAACAGATGTTTAGGCGATCATCCCCCCGGTGGTACCGAAATTGCTCCGTTCCCACGGAACTCCAAATCCCACATGATGTTGTGTCCGGGACATTACAAAATGGAGTTTTTCCACAACCCGTTGATTTCCTTGCCGGAACCGAAAAAGGAGGGGAGTATGCGGTACTGGGTGCTGATCGGCCTCCTCATGATCTGCTTCCTTTCCGCGAGGCCCGACGGCAAACGATGGGATGACGACTCGCAGAAGGACATGTACGTCACCACCTGGCTCTCGAAGGCGAAAGCCCGGCAGCTCATGCGCTACCACGGAACGAACGGGATCCTGGTCACGGCGGCCGAAGTGTACATCAAGCGCGACGGGC
>DATEXR010000267.1 GCA_035256765.1 Candidatus Deferrimicrobiaceae bacterium
AAGATCGCCGTGCTTATCTCCCACCGCTTTTCCACCGTGCGCATGGCCGACCGCATCGTGGTGATCGAAGGGGGTCGCATCACTGAGGTGGGCAGCCACGAAGAGCTGCTGGCCCGGAGCGGCACCTACGCCCGGTTATTCAGCCTGCAGGCAGAGGGATATCGTTAATGGCTGACCGAAGATTGCTTGCCGTCTTCGCCCACCCCGACGACGAGACGTTCCGCTGCGGCGGCACCCTGGCGCTGCTGGCCCGGCGCGGGGTGCGGGTCTGGGTGCTGTGCGCTACGCGGGGCGAGGCCGGCGTCCCCCCCTTTTTCGAAATCCTCCCCGCGCGTCACCATCGCGTTGGTGACGTGGGCCAGGCAGACGACGGGCTTTCCGATGGCGGCTCCCAAGGCCAAAAGCGCCGCCTCCATCTCTACAGAGACGACGCCTTCCTCCCGTCTAGCCGCGACCAACGCTTCGGTCCCGCGGAACGGGGCATCCGTCGTCCAGGAAGTTCCCTTATGGACGGGGATCCCCTTCTCCGCCATCCGCCGCGCGACGGCCGCCATCAGGGACGGAGAAGCGACCGAAAACCGCCTCGCCGGAAGGTACGCGTGCATGCGCGTGTGCATGCGCGTTGACTTGACCTACGACAAGGTCTAATATATGTTCATGATCCGGATCAACATATACGAGGCAAGGACGCACCTCTCGAAGTACCTGAAGCGCCTCCGGGCGGGGGAGACGATCGTCCTGTGCAAGCGGAACACTCCCGTCGCCGAGATACGTCCCCTGCCCGTCCGTCCCGGCAAGAGGCGGCCGATCGGGCTGGCGGCCGGTAAAGTCCGCGTGACGAAGCGCTTCTTCGAACCGTTGCCGGAGGACGTCATCGCGTCGTTCCGCGGCGGGGCCGGGTGAGGATCCTCCTCGACACCTGCACCTTCCTATGGGTTGCGGCAGGGGCGCGCGAGCTCTCCGCGCGTGCGCGGGATCTCTTTTCCGACCCGGCAAACGAGGTCTACTTAAGCCCCGTCTCCGCGTGGGAAATCGTGGTGAAGCACTCGCTGGGCCGCCTCACGCTCCCCGAGCCGCCCCACCTTTTCGTGCCGCGGCAGCGGGAGCTGCACGACGTCGCGCCGCTATCGCTCGATGAGGACGCCGTGCTCACGCTCGGAAGGCTTCCCGAGTACCACAAGGACCCTTTTGACCGGATGCTCGTCTGCCAGGCCCTCGCCCACGGGCTCACCATCCTGACGCCGGACGCGCAAATCAGCCAGTACCCGGTTCAGACCACCTGGT
>DATEXR010000268.1 GCA_035256765.1 Candidatus Deferrimicrobiaceae bacterium
GTCGCACCGAGAGCGTCGATGCGCCGCGCCTTGGCGAAGGCGCGCGACTGAGGATGGGGGGGGACACTCCCACCGGGGACATTCCTGATTCATCTCCGGGATGCGGGAGAGGAGTGTCCCCGCCCATCAGGAGTGTCCCCCCTGAGCGCAAGGAGCGCGTACTCCGCGGGAGCGAGGGGCCTGTCCCCGGAAGGGTCGGCAGCCGAGGCGAAGCGGATGCGCCGTCAGACCGCGAAGGACGACCGAGCACGGCGCAGGCGTACTCGCGGTACGCCGAGCCGGGCGCAGGGAACCCGACAAAGGGCGGGCGGTGCGTTCCCTCGCCGCAGGCGCCGGTCGCCAAAAGGGCTGCCTTTTCTGCTGCGACAAGCGATCCCCGGGCTGCGTCGGGCGTGCTCGTCGCTCGCTTGTGCGGCGTACTTCCCGTACGCCTCCGCACTCGCTCCTGCGCTTGCCCGCCGTAGCCAAAGGGTCTCTCTTGTCTCGCGACGAAACCCTTCCGGGGACCGGCCCCCTGCAGCGGCGCTCGAATGCAACCGTATTTGTGAAACGGAGTACTTGGGTGCGGTTCGAAAGGAAACAGTTTCATCCCCGTCTTTGCGAAACCGAATCAGATTCCTCTGGCTATGGGCGTCAACCTTCTGGAATGTTTGGGGATTATTGTGTACTGATTTTCCTTGCTCCATGGTTCCGTTTTTCATAACCCCCCGATAACAAAAAAGATTGGAAAAAGGCATTCTTTTTGCTATCTTATTGATCCCGCCGTGAAACCCGCTTGAACAGGAAGGGGGAGGACCTCGATATGGAACGGTTATTTTCGGTATATAAAGTGGTGGGAGACACCAGGATCCTGGTCGGCGGTGTGGTCGAACGACGTCAATCCAGACGAATGACATCCAATCAGAAAGGGCTCGTCGAAATCGCAAAGCGGAAATTCAGGGACTTGCCCGACGAGGAGATCAAGATCGTCCTGAAGGAAGAAAAGTAACCCTCTTCCCGATCCCGGCAACGGGATCTTTTCCCCGACCCGTAGAAACGTTTGTCTCCCCGGCCTTCTTTGACGGATACTGGTGTACCGTCTCGCAAATAGCTTGACGCACCGAGAGCGTCGATGCGCCGCACCGGCAAGGCGCGCGACTGAGGCATACCGTTGAGTATGGTGAAGAAGCGCAACGAAGCTGGTGGGGATGCAGCGGCGCTCGAATGCCAAGGTATTTGCGAGACGGTGCACTAGACCGGAAGGAAATCGAGGACAAAGATGTCCGACCCCCGCACTCCGCAACCGCTGTTCCCCGACTTCCGGGGAGGCGAGCAGAACGCGGCCACTCGCTCCGCGCCTCTTGCGGATCGCATGCGTCCGAAGACCCTCGTCGAGTTCGTCGGCCAGGAATCGATCCTGGGAGAGGGAAAATTCCTCTCCTCCATTCTCTCGGCGCGCCCTCTGCCGTCCCTCATCTTCTGGGGTCCCCCGGGCTCGGGGAAGACGACGCTCGCCCGCATCCTCGCGGCCGAGACGAAGGCGGTCTTCCTTCCCTATTCGGCGGTCCTGGCGGGCATCAAGGAGATCAAGGAGGTCCTGTCCGATCTGCGAAGGGTCCGGACCGGGGCGGACCGACCGGCGATCCTGTTCATCGACGAGATCCACCGCTTCAACAAGGCCCAGCAGGACGCCCTGCTTCCCTTCGTGGAGGACGGGACCGTCACCCTGTTCGGGACAACGACGGAGAACCCCTCCTTCGAGATCCGCAACGCCCTCCTGTCCCGCTGCCGGGTCCTCGTGCTCGATCCCCTGTCCGCGAAGGACGTGGAGACCATCGTTTTGCGAGGCCTCACCGACCGGGAGCGGGGACTTGGCAAACCCCGGGAGTTTCTCGCCGCGGACGCCCTTCGCCATATCGTGGAGATTTCCGACGGCGACGCCCGGGTGGGGCTAAACGCCCTGGAGGCGGCCGCCGCGATCGCGGAGCACCGGAAACTTCCTCTCGTGGACATGGGGGTGGCGGAAGAGGCGCTGCGGACGAAGGCCCTCCTCTACGACAAGGACGGGGAGGAGCATTACAACATCATCTCTGCATTTCACAAGAGCCTGCGCGGTTCGGATCCCGACGCCTCCCTGTACTGGCTCGCCCGGATGCTGGCCGGGGGGGAGAACCCCCTCTATATCGCCCGGCGGATGATCCGCTTCGCCTCCGAGGACGTGGGAAACGCCGCGCCGGGGGCGCTGTCGATCACCCTCTCGGCGGCGGAAGCCTACCGGACGCTGGGGAGCCCCGAGGGGGAGCTGGCGCTGGCGCAGGCGGCGGTCTACCTCGCCACCGCGCCGAAGAGCAACCGGGTGTACATCGCGTTTCAACGAGCCATGGAGGACGCGAAGTCCCGGGGAAGCCACCCGGTGCCGATGCACCTGCGCAACGCCCCTACCCGACTGATGAGGGATCTGGGCTACGGAAAGAAATACCAATACCCGCACGATTTCGCGGACGGGTTCGTCCCCGAGGAATATTTCCCGGAAACGCTGGGGAGACGCACTTACTACGAGCCCTCGGAGGCCGGCCACGAGAAGGTCATCGCCGAACGGCTGAGGTCGTGGTGGGAGGCTCTGCGGAAAAAGTGAGCCGGGCCCCTTCCGGTTCTCAGTAGCCTCTCGGCGCGGGAGGGGGACCCCCCTCCACCAGCGTCACTTCCACCCGCAGCAGGGAGTTCGAGACGTACACCGTGCGGGAATAGGTGTCGTACCCCGCCTTGCGGAGCTCCAGCCGGTGGGTGCCGCTCTCCACCTTCAGGTACCGGTCCTCGGTGAAGTCGGACGCCTTCCCCTGGGAGACCCCGTCCAGCACGACCTCCGCATCCGGCGGGTTCACCGCGAAGACCAGTCCGCCGACGTCTCCCACGCCGTAGATCTGCCCCTTGGGGTAGCAGCCGCCCGCCAGGGTCAGACCACCGCCGGCAAGAAGGCCGACGAGCACCAGGGCGGCCGTCGCCGTACGTACCGCGCCGCCGGTCATGAGAACCCTTCTCATCGCGCGCCTCCTATCTCGCCAGCTTCACGATGTCGTTGACGGCTATCCCATCGCCGCTCACCCGCCGGCATACCGCCGCATCCTCGCCGAAGAGGCCCGAGACGACGATCTCCCCCTTCTCCCTGCCCGGTTTCCGGCCGAGGGAGAGCTTCGTGTCGGGATCGATCACCTCGCGTCCCTCGCCGAAGACCCGGAGCCGGTCTCCCGTGATCAGCCCCGTCTTCTGCCCGGCGTTGATGGTGATCTCGTCCCCGTCGACGGCGGCGACCTTCCCGCTCCACGGAATCGCCTCCACCCGCTGGATCAGGTTGTCGATGAACTTGGAGATCGCCGCGCGCAGGGCCTTCCCCTCCATGGTCTCGTCGTATCCCTTGGCGCCGCCGATGCCCAGCACCTGCGTCGAACTCTCCTCCTGGACCCCCGTCCCGCTTTCAGCGAAGATGACCTGCCCGGTCGTGGCGTCCACGACCCGGACGTCGACGGTCGCCTCGGCCGTCTGCGTCTTGCTCGCACCGACGAGATAGGTGGCCGACTTCTGCTTGACCCCGAACTGCGACACGGCCCCCGTCACGATCGCGTTCAGCCCCAGGACCTCTCCCGACTTCGGCCCCGTCCCCTCCTTGACGATCCCCGACTTCCCGATGTCCTGCTCGTCCAGGATCAGGTCCAGGTCGGCCCCCCGCGAAACGAGGATGAACAGGCCGGACTTGGCCAGTTCGGTCGTCAGGATGTCCTGGACCGCTCCTCCGAGACGGCCCCGTCCGTAGGCGCTCTTGTCCTGGAACCGGATGACCGCCACCCGCTTCTTCGGCCCTCGCGTCACGAGGGGAGCCTGGGCTTCGGCCTTCGGCATCACGGCAGCGGGGGCCGACGGCCTGTCCGAGGGGCCCGTGACGGGCGGGGTGGTTGCGCACCCCGCCATCCAAAGCCCCGCCAGCCCGGCAAGGGCGATCGATACGGCCTTCCGCGATCCCGGCAGTGCCGACGTTCTCATTTTTGTCCTCCCCTTACTCCCGATGTGTCCGTGTCCCCCGATGCGTCGTCCCGCCCCGCGGGGGCCTCGCGTCTCTCGAGCAGGCCGGATGGCAGTTTCCCGGCGATATTCCTGGCGACCGCCTGCCCGTAAGGGGTCATCGGGTTGAGCAGCAGGTTCCCCAGGGCATGGACCAGGATTTCCGCCCCGATCTCCCTTCCCCCGCGCGGAACGTCGACCCTCGACTGCGTGTCGCTCCCCTCCCATACCCGGTCCCCGTCCCGGGCATACAGTTCGAACGATGCGGTGACGGTGACCTTGTTGTAGACCCCCGTGGTCGTCTTGTTCCATTCCCGGACTTCCCCGTAGAACACCCCGTCCACGCCCAGCGTCCGGCACACCTCCCCGGGGGTGGTGGACGGGAGTTGACCCCCGTAACTGATCCCGAGGGTCTCCCGGAGCACCCGGTCGCTCTCCGCAAGCGACAAGACGTTCCACCCCCGCCGGGCGATTTCGCCGGCGAACGAGGATCGGATGATCTCGGAGGCGTCGAGGTCGTTGCTCCGGTTTTCCAGGGGAGCGACCGCCACCTTCGGTCCTGTCGCCGGAGGAGGGGGAGTCTCCTCCCGCAAGGCGCCCTTTCGCCCTCCGCACCCGGCCAGGGATAAGAGCAGGAGGGCGCAAAAAAGGAACCCTTCGGCCCGCCTCTTCCCGATCTCCACGGATATTGGACGATCGGCGCTGGAAGGTATTCAACAACCCCCGGCGCCGGATACCTCTACTCTTTCCAGATGATGCATGCGACGGGGCAGAGGTCCATCGCTTCCTGGATCTCCGCCTCGCTCGCGCCGTTCGGGTCGAACACCTCGGCCTTGTTGTCGTCGTCCATGCGGAAAACCGTAGGAACGTTGTCCGTGCAGACGCCGCATTCGGTGCACTCGTCCTTATTGACGTAGGGAACTTTGGCCATCCTCTTCCTCCCGGATATGATTTTTGGGTACCATAGTATCATACGAAAAATGTCCCGTTGCTCCAGGAGAGGAGAGATGAGCAGGAAAAACGCCGCCCGGGCGCTCGAAGCGGTCGCAATGCCGAGGGGAAACCCCACGGACCGGGAAACCGCGGCGCCGGACCCGAAGCCGGCGGAATACGACGTCCTGGTGGTGGGCGGAGGACCGGCGGGACTCTCCGCCGCCTCCTCTTGCGGAAGGAAACGGCTCAGGACCGCGGTCTTCGAAGGCGATTCGTGGGGAGGGGTCCTCACCCGGTGGTGTCCGGACAAGCGGATCGATAATTATCCGGGGGTCCCCCCCGGAATCCTTGCCAAGGAACTCGCCGCCCTCCTGATCGATGATGCCCGGCGCTCCGGAGCCGACCTGATCGAGGGAAGGGTCGAAGAGATCACGCCCGGGAGGGAGGTCGTGGCAAAAGATCTGCGGGCAAAGACGAAGATGCTCATCCTTGCGAACGGCAGCACCGCCGCCGAAGCGGGAATCCTTCGGGAGAGGGAGTTCGCGGGACGTCATGGGGGCGTGTACTACAATGTCCGGGACCCCGCCGGCTTTCGCGGGAAGAACGTGGTCATCGTCGGCGGAGGGGAAACCGCGATCTCCCTCGTCCAGCGGTTGTCGGGGGTCGCCTCGCGGATCACCCTGGTCCACAGACAGTCCACTTTCCGGATCCCGAGCGGACTGCCGGGAGAATTCGAGCGGAACGAGGGAATTGCCGTGCTTCTCGACAGCACCGTGGAGGAGTTCCTGGGAGACGAACGCGTCGAAGGCGTGCGCGTGCGGGATCACCGCGCCGGAAAGGACTCCGTCCTGCCGGCCGACGCCGTGGTCCTGGCGGTGGGAAGGAGGCCGAACACCGCCATCTTCCGCGACCTCGCCCTGTCCCTCGACGGAAAAGGGCAGGTCGAAACCGACCTCTGGCAAAGGACGAGCGTCCCGGGGATCCTCGCCGTGGGGGATGTCTCCTCCCACCTCAAGATGATCGTGACGGCCGTGGCCCAGGCGGCCACCGCCGCGCACCGGGCCTACCTCGACATCCGGACCCCTTACTGGAAGTGACCGCTCCCGGGAGGGGTTCGCCGGTCTTGACGGAATGCATCCCGCGGCGATATCGTAGTTTTTCCGTATACAGAATACGCATAAAGGAGAGGAAAGATGCCGGAGTTTCTTTACCAGGATCCTTTCCCGCAAGGGAAAGACGATACGAAATACAGGTTGCTCACCAAGCAGTACGTCTCCGTCTCCCGGTTCAACGGGAAGGAGATCCTCGTGGTCGACCCGGAGGGGCTCGCCTTCCTGGCCAACCAGGCGTTGCGCGACGTTTCTTTTTTGCTGCGCCCGGCGCACCTGGCGAAGGTGGCCGCCATCCTGTCCGACCCTGAGGCCGCTCCCAACGACCGCGGCGTCGCCGTGGCGATGCTGCGCAACGCCGAGGTCTCCGCCCATTTCGTCCTCCCCTTCTGCCAGGACACGGGAACCGCCACCATCATCGGGAAGAAGGGGCAGCAGGTCTTTACGGGCGCGCCGGACGAGGAGTACCTCTCCCGGGGCGTGCACAAGACGTACACCGAGGAGAACCTGCGGTATTCCCAGACGATCCCGCTCACGATGTACGAGGAGAAGAACTCCGGGACGAACCTCCCCGCCCAGATCGACCTTTACGCCACCGAGGGGCAGGAGTACAAGTTCCTCTTCGTCGCCAAGGGGGGCGGTTCCGCCAACAAGACGTACCTGTTCCAGGAGACGAAGGCGCTCCTGAACCCCGCGAGCCTCGAGAAGTTCCTGGTGGAAAAGATGAAGACCCTGGGGACGGCCGCCTGCCCTCCCTACCACCTCGCCTTCGTCGTCGGGGGAACGTCCGCCGAGGCATGCCTGAAGACGGTGAAGCTCGCCTCCACCGGCTACCTGGATCACCTCCCCACGAAGGGGAACGACGGCGGCCAGGCGTTCCGGGACCCGGAGATGGAGGAGAAGATCCTGAAAGCGGCGTACCGGTCCGGCTACGGCGCCCAGTTCGGCGGCAAGTACTTCGCCCTCGACGTCCGGGTCGTCCGCCTGCCGCGGCACGGGGCCTCCTGCCCGGTGGGGATGGGGGTCTCGTGCTCCGCCGACCGGAACATCAAGGCGAAGATCAACGCGGAAGGGATCTGGCTCGAGAAGATGGAGAGGAACCCGGGCCGGCTGATCCCCGAAAAATACCGGAAGAAGCACGAACACGGGGTCGTGAAGGTCGACCTGAACCGGCCGATGAAGGAGATCCTCGCCGAGCTGTCGAAATACCCCGTCACGACGCAGCTCTCCCTCACCGGGACGCTCATCGTCGGGCGCGACATCGCCCACGCCAAGATCAAAGAGCGGCTCGACCGCGGCGAGGGGATGCCGCAGTATCTCAAGGACCACCCCGTCTACTACGCGGGACCGGCCAAGACCCCCAAGGGGATGCCGTCGGGCTCCTTCGGCCCGACGACCGCGGGCCGGATGGACTCCTACGTGGACCTGTTCCAGTCCCACGGGGGGTCCCTCATCATGATCGCCAAGGGGAACCGCAGCCAGCAGGTGACCGACGCCTGCAAGAAGCACGGCGGGTTCTACCTGGGCTCGATCGGCGGTCCGGCCGCCCTGCTCGCCCAGGAGAACATCAGGAAGGTGGAGGTCCTCGAGTACCCCGAACTGGGGATGGAGGCGATCTTCCGGATCGAGGTCGTCGACTTCCCCGCCTTCATCCTGGTGGACGACAAGGGGAACGATTTCTATCGGCAGATCGCCGGCTGAACGCCGGC
>DATEXR010000269.1 GCA_035256765.1 Candidatus Deferrimicrobiaceae bacterium
GGCTGCCGACCCTTCCGGGGACAGGCCCCTCGCTCCCGCTTCGTTGCGCTTCTTCACCATACTCAACGGTATGCCTCAGTCGCGCGCCTTGCTGGCGCGGCGCATCGACGCTCTCGGTGCGTCAAGCTATTTACGAGACGGTACACTGGGGACGGTTTCCGTCCGCCAGACCTTCCGTCTTTCCTGGCACTTCGGGTTTTTCCAGTTCCTGATGCCCGTCGTCGGCTGGATGGCGGGACTATCCGTCGAACGGTTCCTCTCCGGGTACGACCACTGGCTCGCCTTCAGCCTCCTCGTGGGTCTCGGCGGGAAGATGATCTACGAGGCGCTCAAAGGGGAAGAAAGGGAGAACGCCGGACGGGACCCGACGCGCGGCGCTTCGCTGGTCGTCCTCTCGGTGGCCACAAGCGTGGACGCCCTGGCGGTCGGTTTGAGCCTGGGCGTGCTCCGCGTCGGGATCTGGTACCCCGCGGTGGTGATCGGCCTCGTCGCCTGCGCGCTGACCGCCGCGGGAGTGCACCTGGGGCGCCGCATCGGGGAAGCGGCCGGGAGGCGGATGGAAATCGCCGGCGGGGCGATCCTGGTCGGAATCGGCGTCAGGATCCTCGTCGGGCATCTTTCCGGGTAGGCGGCCGTCCGGGAGCCTCCATCAGGACCATCTCCCATTCGTCGGCGTTACGGTCGTACCGGAGAACGTACCGGTTCCCGTCCGAGGCGGCGAGCTTCACGTATTCGTGGTCCTCCCCCCGCCACCGGTCGAGCACGTCGGTGACATCGAGGCGGCGCTCCCCGAGGAGGAAGGCGCGCGGCGTCTCCTCCGCCCGGTACCCTTCGTAACAGATGACCCGGACCTTCATCGCGCCCTCCTCCCGGCTTGCGCAGACCCTGGGAAGACCATTTTCTCACGGTTGGCGGCGGGAGGTCCTTATCCGCCCACCTCAGGACAACGGGTCTTTCCTTCGTCCTTGCGTGCCTCCCGGTGCCCAAGGGCGCAGCGGGGGGTTCCGCGGAGCGGAATCCCCCCCGAGCCCGGGCACCGGGAGAGGAAACGCCATAGGGCATCTGCCCGATACGGGGCCTTGGATTTGAAACGCAGCGCTTCGTTGACGCTTTCGGAAACGGGTCGCAGGCAGTATCATCGAAAGGTGCGAAGGGGATCGGTCCCCCTTGCCCGAAAGACGGTCAAGGGAGGGGAAATGCGTCCCGTGCTGCGCGGGAGGAAACCCTACGGACGGGAGGGCGCGGGTCGACCCGGGGGTGGAAATCCCCCGGCGGTCCGGTGATAAGATGGGGTGACCGAAAGGCGCGGGCAGGCCTTGCGAATCGCATCGATATTTCCTCACACGGAAAAGGGAGCGAAGATATGAAGAAAAATGCAGGGAACCGGATTCTCGGCACTTCTCTGGCTGTTCTGCTCGTGCTGCTACCCGGGTGCGCCACCAACCCCGACGGAACGAAGGAATACAAGAGGACCGCGATCGGGGCGCTTGCGGGCGGTGCGGTCGGCGCGGGAGCCGGCGCGCTCATCGGGGGGAAACGGGCCGGTCGCGGGGCACTGATCGGTGGCG
>DATEXR010000270.1 GCA_035256765.1 Candidatus Deferrimicrobiaceae bacterium
GTCGGAATCGGCCGTAGCGGCCTCCGGAACCTCGGCATCTTCCTCCGGCGGCAGGATCTCGGTCTCCAACCGGGTGGACCTCCCCCCGAACGGGGCGACCCACATCACGGTGTTTTTCACCGCGTCGTCGGCCACTTCCGCAACCATCTTCCTTGAGCGGACCCGCAACGGCGGGAACGGGAAGGTGGACGCCTACATCGACAAACTCGACGGGTCCTTCACGACGGCTACGGAGGCGGGTACGATCACCGAACCGGCGAACGCGCAAAACGTCATCGCCGTGGGGTCCTTCGACACGAAGGCACCGGGGGGAAGCCCGGACCCCAGCCAGGGCATCTCCTCCTTCAGCAGTCTCGGCCCCACACGGGACGGCAGGGATAAACCGGACCTCGCCGCGCCGGGGTCCGTCCTCTATTCCGCGAAGTCATCCGACCCTTACGGCGGCCCTCATCCCACCCCCCCGACCGTTCCGGGGTACGACAATTACATCATCCTCGAAGGGACCAGCATGTCGACCCCGCACGTGACCGGGATCGCGTCGCTGGTCTGGCAATCCAACCCGCTTCTCACCTCGGCACAGATGCGGGAGCGATTAAGAAGGACGGCCACCCCCGTCCCGCCGACCCCCAACACCACCTGGGGATTCGGCAAGGCGAACGCCCTCCGGGCCGTTTCCGCATCGGTGGCGTCGATCACCGCGCCCTCGACCGCCACGCCGGGGAACACCGTCAATCTGAATTCCGAATCCAGTTCGGGGGCCTTCGGCAACCCGCTTTCCTACACTTGGGCTTTTTCCTCGCGTCCGACCGGGTCCAACGCATCCCTCTCCTCCCCCACTGCAGCATCCCCCTCGTTTGTGCCGGACATCCCGGGGAACTACCGGGTCTCCCTCACCGTGTCGCAGGCCTCTCCTGCGGGGACCCCCCCGGGAAACGCGGAGGCCACCGTTCACGTGAACCGCATCCCGCTCGCCGCGATCGCCGGCCCCGCGACCGACAACGTGGGAATTCCGGCATCGTTCAGCGGGGCGGGAAGCAGCGACCAGGACTCGCAGCCCCTCACGCTTCGGTGGATGCTCGTTTCCCGGCCCTCAGGGAGCTCGGCATCCCTGGTAGTCGCGGGGAGCGACAACGCGACGATGACTCCGGACTTCCCCGGCGTCTATGAGGTTGGGCTGCGCGCCGACGACGGCCTGGACAACAGCGCCCTGGTCACGAAGACCTATACGACGACCGGCGTCGCTCCGCCGTCAACGGGAGGAGGAGGCGGCGGGGGGTGCTCGATCGGGAACGGAACACAGGCGGAGGATGGGCCATCGTCGCTTGTCACCCTCCTCCTGATCCTGCTGCCTCTTTTCGTCCTCCCGGCCAGGAGAATTGGGCGGGGACACTCCTCTCCCGCATCCCGGAGATGAATCAGGGGTGTCCCCGGTGACTTAAGGAGGGTTGCCCGACCCTTTCGCCTGCGCCTCGAGTCCGGCGATCCGTTCCTTCATCTCCCTTTCCTTTTGCCAGCGGGCGGTCACATCCCGCAGCACGGCCGAGATGCCCAGCAGAACCCCGTCCTCGTCCCGGATGAGTGCGACGGAAAACTCCAGCGAGACCCGGGAGCCGTCCTTGCGGATTCCCGGCACGGCGAGCAGATCTTTCCCGTATTTGGTGCTCCCGGTCTTCACCACCCGGAAATACCCTTCCCAGTGCCGCTCCCGCATCTTCTCCGGGACGATGATGTCCAGCGACATCCCCACCGCTTCCTGGGCGCTGTACCCGAACATCGCCTCGGCCCCGGCATTCCAGAGACGGATGATCCCGTCCTGGTCGGAGAAGACGATCGCGTCGGGGGAACTTTCGACGATCCGCCTGCAAAGGGAATCGTTATTCTCCTCGGACATAGGGGCCTCCTGGAGGGTTGGATTTTTCTTTCAGCTATGGGATGCGCTATTCCCCTTAAGCGT
>DATEXR010000271.1 GCA_035256765.1 Candidatus Deferrimicrobiaceae bacterium
CCGGGATTCCTACCGGAGATTGCTGGGGAGGCTGCCGCGAGGGCAGATGGTGTCCCTGCTGATCGACAGGGACGGGGGACAGGTGTATCTGGCGTTTCGCCACCGATAGGGGAGAAGAGGAAAAAACCCGCCAAGGAGGGAGCCATGGGGGTTGTGAAGGATCCTGATGTGGCCCGGCGCATCGCCCGGGCGGTCGTGTCGGACATCGTGCTGTACAACGCAAAGAAAGTGGAAGAGGGGATTTCGAAGGACAACCTGTTCGATCTGCTGAAGAACGAGATCGAGGAGGGGCGCAGCTACTACCATAGCCGCATCGACCCCGAGATCGCGAAGAGGACCAATTTCTTCAACCAGGCCCTGGTCGATCTCATGGTGAAGCCGTGGGGCCGCGTGCCCTCCAAGGCCTGGTAGCGTAAGCATTTGAGGGTCACCTGCCGGCTCACGGTTCCTCCGGAGAAAGCGGGGGAGCGGTTGGACCGTTATCTTTCGGACGCCCTGCCCGGATTGTCCCGTTCCCGCGTCCAGCAGTTGATCGGCGAAGGCCTCGTGTCTCTGGGGGGCGCGAAGGCCCGGCCATCGTCCAGGCTGAAAGAAAGCGAGGAGATCACGGTTTCGATTCCTCCGCCCCGTCCCTTGGATCTCGTTCCGGAGGAACGGGCGATCGCCGTGCTGTTCGAGGACGATCACCTGATGGTCGTGGAGAAGCCGGCGGGCATGGTGGTGCATCCTGCTCCCGGCCACAGCGTTGGGACGCTCGTCCATGCCCTTCTATCCCGCGCCGGCCGCCTCTCGGGGATCGGCGGCGTCGAACGGCCGGGGATCGTCCACCGGCTCGACAGGGACACCTCGGGGATCATCGTGGTGGCGAAGGACGACGCTTCCCACGCGGGGCTCTCGGCTCAGCTTGCCGCCCACCGGATGGATCGGCGCTATCGCGGGATCGTGTGGGGAAAGCCTCCGGGGGCGGAAGGGGTGGTCAGGACGAGGGTCGGCAGGCATCCCGTGCACCGGAAGAAGATGGCGGTCTTTCCCGAGGTTCCCCCGCGTTCCCCGCGCGCAGGAGGGGCGGGGAAGCGCGAAGGCGTCGGCCAGGCCGGCGAAAGGGGCAGGCGGGTCGCGGTCACCCGGTACCGGTGCCTTGAGTCGTTCGGACGATTCTCCCTCCTCGAGTTCCGGCTGGAGACGGGCCGAACGCACCAGGTCCGGCTGCACTGCGCCCACCTCTCCTGTCCGATCGTCGGGGATGACGTGTACGGAAGGCCGCGGAAAATCGCTCTGGGCGGAGGAAAAGAGGCGGAGACCGTGACGGTTTCCCGCTTTCTGCTCCACGCGTTCCATCTCGGGTTTCTCCACCCCCTCACGGGGCAACCGCTGGAGTTCACGGTGCCGGACCCCCCGGAGTTCGGCGAGTTCCGGGAGGCGGTCCTGGCCGCGGAGGGATGATGCCACATCGGGACAAGCCCCCGTTCGGGATGCGGAGAACGGCTCCGCTCCCTCGCGGGGGGGCCGCTCGCTTCGTCGCTCGCCTTGCGATTCACCCGCAAGGCTGCGCTCAACACCTCCCGGAAAGCTCCGCTCGGACCCCCCCGCTGCGTCGGCTCCGCCGCATTGACCCCCCGTACGCGGGGAAAGGACCATCCAGGGGAGGGCGGTACGTGTGATCCTCCCCACTTTCGTCCAGTCCCCCCTGCTCCGTTCCGTGCCCGGGATCTACCACGCCTTCCCGGGTGTCGACCCCAAGTCCGGGAGGAAAGACGCGGAGAGATTGCGGACCGTGTTCTCCATTCCGCCATCCGTGATCGGCACTCTGAAACAGGTCCACTCCGCGAACGTTCTGGAGTGGGAAGAGGCGGACGCGGTCCGGGGGAGGGGAGGACAGAGGGAGGGGGACGCCTTGTGGACCGCAATCCCGGGGACGGGAGTCGGGGTCCGGACGGCCGACTGCGTCCCGGTCCTGATCGCCGATCCCGGGGTGCCTGTGTGCGCCGCCGTCCATGTCGGATGGCGGGGGTTTGCCGCCGGGATCATCGAAAAGACCGTTCGCCGGCTCGCCCTGCGGTTCGGCCCCGCTTCGACGCGGAGACTCGTCGCGGTTGCCGGGCCTTCGGCCCGAGGGTGCTGCTACGAGATCGGGGAGGAGGTGGCCGACCTTCTTCGGCCGCTTCCCGGGGGAGGGCGCTTTCTCTTCCCGGGGAGGACCGCCGGGAAGTGGACGGCGGACCTCTCGTCCCTCGCCCTGGAGGGGCTGGCCGCCGCAGGGGTGCCAAGGACGAACCTTGCCGCCACCGGACCCTGCACGGTCTGCTCGCCCTCCTTCCATTCGTACCGCCGTGAAAAGTCCTGGACCGGCCGACAGCTAAGTTTTATCTATATCATTGATTCCTTTCCTCCGGAGATTTTCCCGAAACGACAGGAGACCGAATGAGAGGCGACAACACCCGGCTTCGCATCGAAAACGAGATGTTCGGTCGGAGGGAGAAGAAATATTCGGAAGAGGAGCTGGCGAACTACCTGATGAGCCTTCTCATGGACAACGATCCCCTCCTTTCCGCCGTGACGATCGCGATGGATCCCGAGGGAGAGAGGTTTTCCGTCTTCGCTCACCGTGGCCTGTCGGGGAAATTCATCAAGGAGATGAACGCCTCCCCGGTCGGCGTGACCGAGTATCCGAAGGACGGGGAAACGGAGCGGGTGCTGATCCCCCACACCGAGGCGATGGTCCACGAGTCGCTGCGGAAAGGCGGGAATGCCGTCACCGTCTACCGGGATTAGGCGACGGGCACCGACCGGCGATTTTCCTTGACATTCGGAAACCCCGGGGCAGACAATAAATTATAATTGTTAGACGGGAAACCTGCCGGAGTCTTTTCACCCATCACTAGGACAAGACGAATCAGGAAATCCGACCAAACCCATGATTTCAGGGGGACGTGCATGAATCTGAAAGACCTGAAAGCGATGCGGATCGGGGATCTCACCGAGATCGCGAAGAACCTCCACGTCGATGGCGCGGCGGGGCTCAAGAAACAGGAGCTCATTTTCGCCATCCTGCAGGCGCAGACCGACCAGGAAGTCATCGTGTCCGGCGAGGGAGTGCTCGAGGTGCTCCCCGACGGGTATGGCTTCCTGCGGTCCCCCGATTCGAACTACCTGCCGGGGCCCGACGACATCTACGTCTCTCCCTCCCAGATCCGCAGGTTCGGTCTCCGCACCGGCGACACGGTGACGGGGCAGATCCGGGCGCCCAAGGGGGACGAACGGTATTTCGCCCTCCTCAAGGTGGAGAAGATCAACACCGAGGACCCGGAGATCGCCAAGGACAAGATCATCTTCGACAACCTGACGCCGCTCTATCCGCAGGAGAAGTTCCTGATGGAGTACGTCCACGACAACTACTCGACGCGCATCATCGACCTCATCGCCCCCATCGGGAAGGGGCAGAGGGCGCTGATCACCTCCCCTCCGCGGGCCGGGAAGACGATCATCCTCCAAAACATTGCGAACGGCCTCACGAAAAACCACCCGGAAGTCGTCCTCATCGTCCTGCTCATCGACGAGCGGCCCGAGGAGGTGACCGATATGCAGCGGAGCGTGAAGGGTGAGGTCATCTCCTCCACGTTCGACGAGCCGGCGCAGCGGCACGTGCAGGTGGCCGAGATGGTCCTGGAGAAGGCGAAGCGGCTCGTCGAGCACAAGAAGGACGTGGTCATCCTTCTCGACAGCATCACCCGCCTGGCGCGGGCCTATAACGCGGTGGTCCCGCCCTCGGGGAAGGTGCTCTCCGGCGGCGTGGACGCGAACGCGCTCCAGAAGCCGAAGCGGTTCTTCGGCGCCGCCCGGAACATCGAGGAGGGAGGGTCGCTCACCATCATCGCGACGGCGCTGATCGAGACGGGAAGCCGGATGGACGAGGTCATCTTCGAAGAGTTCAAGGGAACGGGGAATATGGAGCTCGTCCTCGACCGGAAGATCTCGGAGAAGAGGATCTTCCCGGCCATCGACATCAACAAGTCCGGGACGAGGAAGGAGGAGCTCCTTCTCGAGAAGCCCGTTCTCCAGCGGATCTGGGTCCTGCGGAAATTCCTCTCCCCGTTGTCCCCCGCGGAGAGCATGGAATTTCTCCTCGACAAGATTTCCAAGACGAAGACCAACCAGGAATTTCTCGACTCGATGAATTCGTGACCACGGAGGGAGCGACAACCCGATGAAACCGGACATCCACCCGAAATATCGGCCGTCGAAGGTCAAGTGCGCATGCGGGAACACCATCGAGACCATGTCCACGATCGAGGAGATCAAGGTGGCCATCTGCTCGAACTGCCATCCGTTCTTCACCGGCAGGCAGAAGCTGATCGACACGGCGGGCCGGATCGAGAAGTTCCAGAAGAAGTACGGAAAGTCCCAGTAAGGGGCGCAAAGACGTCCCTCCTTCCGTGAATGTCATCCTCCTCCAGTGCACCCCGGAGCCCGAGCGGCTCGTGGCTCTGGCAGCGCGCCTGTGTTACTCCCCCGTCTCGATCGGGGACCTGCGGGAGGACATCTCCCGGAAGGACGTGCGGACCCTCGTGAGGAAGATCCTCTCGATGGGACACGCCTCGGTGCTGGAGCATGTCACCTTCACCTACGGAGTCGAAGGAATCTCCCGGGCGACCTCGCACCAGCTGGTCCGGCACCGCATCGCCTCCTACTCCCAGCAGAGCCAGCGCTACGTCGCCGCGGACTTCGGCTATGTGACACCGATATCCCTTGGCCGGGGCCGGGGCGCGGAGCGGGGCGGAAAGAACCCTTCCCGGGCCGCGAAGGCCCATCCGCTGTATGATAAGTTCGGGAGTCACATGCGGAACTGTTCGGAGCTCTACGAAGAGATGCTGGCGGCCGGCATCCCGCCGGAGGATGCCCGGTTCGTGCTGCCCAACGCCACCGAGACGAAGATCATGATCAGCATGAACGCCCGGGAGCTCCATCACTTCTTCGCGTTGCGCCTGTGCCGGCGGGCCCAGTGGGAGATCCGGGAGATGGCCGGGGAGATGCTGAAGATCGCGCATGCGAAGGCTCCGCTCCTCTTCGAGAACGCGGGCCCGGGATGCCTGCGGGGACGATGCCCCGAGGGGAAGATGAGCTGCGGGGACGCCGCGGGGGTGAAAAAGGAGTTCGCGGCGATGCGCGGGGGTGCGCGATGAGTTCCCCGGGGCAGCAGGAGTTCGTCCTCGGCGGGCAGGCCGTTATCGAGGGCGTGATGATGAAAGGGAGGGGGACTTACGCCGTGGCGGTCCGGAAACAGAGCGGCGAGATCCGGATACGGGATTTCCCGATCGCGGAGAACCCGGCGAGAAAGCGTCTTTCCAAGATGCCCATTCTCCGGGGAGTGATGACCATGGTGGCGATGCTCGCGATCGGGTACCGGGCGCTCCAATACTCGGCGGACGAGGCGATCGACGACGCGGAAGGCGGGAAAGGGGAACGGGACGCCCCGGTCCGGAAAGAAAGCAAGGGGGGGGGAAGCGACCTCCCCATGGCCGCAAGCCTGGCCCTGGCTCTTCTGCTGGGCGTGGGGCTCTTCTTCTGGCTCCCCCTGGTGCTGACCCGCTGGACCGCCGATCTTTTTCCCGCCCTGTCGGGCCGGCTCCTCTTCAACGTCGTGGACGGCGTGATCCGGATTCTCATCTTCGTCCTGTACATCCTCGCGATCGGGCTGATGGGGGACATCCGCCGGATCTTCCAGTACCATGGCGCCGAGCACAAGGCGGTGCACGCGCACGAGAGGGGAGCGGACTTGGCCCCGGAGAGCGTCGCAGGCTTCCCGAGCCTGCACCCCCGGTGCGGGACGAGTTTTTTGCTCTTCGTGATGGTGATCAGCGTCGGCGTCTTCTCCCTCATCCCGCACGAGAGCTCGCTCCCGGCGAAGGTGCTCTTGCGGGTGTTGCTGCTGCCGGCGGTCGCCGGGATCTCCTACGAGGTCCTCCGCCTGTCGGCGAAGCACGGCCGGTCGGGGTTCTTCCGTGCCCTCGTGGCGCCCGGCCTTCTCCTTCAGCGGCTGACGACGCGGGAGCCCGATCTCGCCCAGATCGAGGTGGCCATCGCATCCCTGCGGCGCGTGGCGCACGGCGACGGACCGGAGGTTGTCCATGTGGGATAAGCTCGAAGGCGTCGCGAAGCGCGCCGAAGAGATCACCCGCCTTCTGGCGGATCCCGGCCTGGCGGGCAACTCCCGGGAGATCCAGAAGCTGAACCGGGAACTGGCCGAGCTTCGGCCCCTGGCCGAGGCCTATGCGCAGGTTCGAAGGATCGGGCAGGAACTGGAGGAGAACCGCAGCCTTGCCCAGTCGGAGAAAGACCCGGAGATGCGGGCGCTCGCCAGGGAGGAGATCGCCAAGCTTACGGCGGAGAATGAGCGTCTCGAGGGGGAGATGCGCCTCCTTCTCCTCCCGAAGGACCCGAATGACGAGAAGAACATCCTGATCGAGATCCGCGCAGGGGCCGGCGGGGAGGAAGCCGCGTTGTTCGCGACCGAGTTGTTCCGCTCCTACTCGATGTACGCCTCGATGAAGGGGTGGAAGGTGGAGATGCTCTCCCACAGCGAGACGGGCCTGGGCGGAACCAAGGAAGTCATCGCGATGATCGAGGGAAGGGGCGCCTACAGCCGGCTGAAGTACGAGAGCGGCGTCCATCGGGTTCAGAGGGTGCCTGCCACGGAGGCGGGGGGGCGGATCCACACCTCCACGGTCACGGTGGCGGTGATTCCGGAGGCCGAGGAGGTCGACGTCCAGATCGGTCCCGACGACCTCCGCATCGACGTGTTCCGTTCCTCGGGCCCCGGCGGCCAGAGCGTGAACACGACGGACTCGGCGGTCCGCATCACCCACATCCCCACGGGGCTGGTCGTATCCTGCCAGGACGAGAAGTCCCAGCTGAAGAACAAATCCAAGGCGTTGAAGATCCTCCGTTCGAGGCTGTACGACCTCGAGATGGAGAAGCAGCGCGCCGAGAGGGCGGACATGCGCCGCTCGCTGGTCGGGACAGGGGACCGCAGCGAACGCATTCGCACGTACAACTTCCCGCAGAGCCGGGTGACCGACCACCGCATCGGCCTGACCGTCCATCAGCTCGCCCAGGTGCTGAACGGGGAAATCGACGTGTTCGCGGACGCCCTGATCGGGCACGCCCGGGCCGAAGCGCTCAAGCACGCCGTCTGAAGCGACTCCCCTCGATGCGTCTCTTCGAACTCCTCGCGCTCTGCCGCCGGGAGATGGAGGGACTGGGTCTTCGCGCCTCGCCCGAGGCGGAAATTCTCGTATCCCACCTTTCGGGGATTCCGCGTTCCCGTCTTCCCCTGGAGGGGGAAAGGGAGGTCGGGGACCTGTCCGGCGCGCTCCGTTCCCTCCTGAGGCGCAGGGGTTCCGGCGAGCCCATCCCGTACCTCCTCGGCTCGTGGGAGTTTTACGGGCGGGAATTCCGTCTGACGCGCGAAACGCTCATCCCGAGGCCCGAGACGGAAGGGTTGGTCGAGGGAGTCGTGGATGCGTGGCGTCGGGAGAACCGGGGGGCGGGGAACATGCTCGATGTCGGAACGGGGTGCGGGGCGATCGCGGTGACGCTGGCGGCGGAGCTTCCCCTGGCGGATGTCCTTGCGGTGGACGTCTCCGCGGGCGCCCTGGCCGTCGCCCGGGAGAACGCGCACACCCTGGGGGTCGCGGATCGGGTGCGGTTCTTTCGCGCGGACGGATATTCCGCCTTGAAAAGAGGGTACCGTTTTGATGTAGTGGTGTCGAACCCCCCATACGTTTCCGAAAAGGAATGGGATTCGCTTCCCCGGGAAGTCCGGGGATTCGAGCCGGCTGGGGCGCTTGTGGCCGGTCCGGACGGATTGGCGATGATCCGTCCTCTCGTGGCGGATGCCGGGTTGTACCTGAAGCCGGGCGGGAGGCTCTGGCTGGAGATCGGGGAGTCCCAGGGAGAAGCCGTGCGCAGGCTCCCCTGCGGGCCCCTGCGGTTCCTCGGCGTCGAGAAGGACCTGGCCGGACGGGACCGCGTCGCCCGCTGGTTCATGACCGCGGGGGAAGACCGGCGCGGGGAGAAGGATCGGTAGGGAGGGGCTTCTGGACACGTTTCACATCAGGGGGGGCAAGCCGCTTTCGGGCACCGTTCGGGTGTCGGGGGCGAAGAACGCCGTCCTTCCGATCATGGCGTCGTCGCTGCTCGCGGAGGGGCCCGTGGAGATCGGGAACGCCCCCCGCCTTCGGGACATCGACACGTTCGGGGAGCTGCTGAGGCGGATGGGAGCGTCGGTGGAGCGGGGGGAGGACGGGAAGGGGATTCTCCGGATCGACACCCGTGGGGTACGGAAGCCGGAAGCCCCCTACGAAATGGTCAAGACGATGCGGGCGTCCGTGCTCGTGCTCGGACCTCTCCTCGCCCGGCACGGGAGAGCGAGGATTTCCCTCCCCGGCGGGTGCGCCATCGGGGCTCGTCCGATCGACCAGCACCTCAAGGGGCTTTCCCTCCTCGGGGCGGAGACGTCGCTCTCGGAGGGGTATATCGAGGCGAAGGCGAAGAAACTCACTGGGGCCACGGTCTACTTCGATATGAAAACGGTCACCGGGACCGAGAACCTGATGATGGCGGCCACGCTGGCCCGGGGGACGACCGTCCTGAAAAATGCCGCCCAGGAACCCGAGGTGGAGAGCTTCGCCCGGGCTCTCCGCGACATGGGAGCCGACATCGAGGGGGAGGGGACGGACGAGATCGTCGTTCGGGGAGTTCCCTCTCTCTCCGGATTCCGGCACGAGGTGATCCCCGACAGGATCGAGGCGGCGACGCTGCTCCTGGCGGGGGCGATCACCGGAGGCGACGTGACGGCGGAGGGGGCCGACGCCCGGGCGATGGACGCCGTCCTCGAGAAGCTTTCCGAGAGCGGCGCCGACGTAATCCCCTTGACGGGAGGGGTGCGGGTGCGAAGGAACGGACCGATCCGCTCGGTCAATATCAAGACCTCTCCCTACCCCGGCTTCCCGACCGACGTGCAGGCGCAGTTCATGGCCTACCTGTGTCTGGGCGACGGGTTCAGCATCATCCGGGAGACGATCTTCGAGAATCGGTTCATGCACGTGGCGGAGTTGCGCCGGATGGGGGCGGAGATCGATATCTCCGGGAACACCGCCGCCGTCAAGGGGGTTGCCCGACTCTCCGGCGCCCCGTGCATGGCGACCGACCTCCGGGCGTCCGCCTCCCTCGTGCTGGCCGGGCTGGCCGGGACCGGGATCACCGAGATCCTCCGCATCTATCACCTGGACCGGGGGTACGAGGAGCTCGAAAAAAAACTGTCCTCCCTGGGCGCGGACATCGCCCGGGTGCAGGAGTAGGGGGGGCAGTGCGCTGGGTGAAGTCGGGGACCGGGGCGTTTCGTAAGGCGCTGGCAGACGGGGAGCGACGCGGCGAGACCGATTCGGCGAAGGTTGGGGCCGTGGTGGCCGAGGTGCTGGCCCGGGTGCGGAAGGAGGGCGATGCCGCGCTGGCCGAGTATACCCGGCGGTTCGACCGGTTCGATCTGCGAAAGCGCGGCGCCGCGGTCTCCCGCCGGGAGATCGACGCGGCGTGGCGGCGCACCCCGAAAGCGGTCCGCGATTCCCTGACGCTTGCGGCGGCGCGCATCGAGTCGTTCCACCGCCATCAGACGGAGACCGGCTTCACCGAGGAGACGGCGGGCGCCCTCTGCGGGCAACGCGTGCTGCCGGTCGTCCGCGCCGGCGTCTACGTCCCCGGGGGGAAGGCGGCTTACCCGTCCACCCTGCTCATGAACGCGATTCCGGCGAAGGTGGCCGGCGTCCGGGAGGTGTACGCCGCCTGCTCGGCTCCGGGGGGAGGGGTGCCGGACGTGGTTCTGGCGGCCGCGAGGATCGCGGGCGTCACGGAGGTTTTCCGCATCGGGGGCGCGCAGGCGATCGCGGCGTTCGCCTACGGGACCGGGTCGGTCCCCCGGGTGGACGTGATCGCAGGCCCGGGAAACGCCTACGTCACGGAAGCGAAGCGACAGGTGTACGGCACGGTAGGGATCGACATGCTGGCCGGACCGAGCGAGCTGGTCGTATGGGCCGACGACACGGCGAGAGCCCGTTTCGTGGCTGCGGATCTCCTCTCCCAGGCCGAGCACGACGAGGACGCCTTCGTCGCCCTGGTGACCGACTCCCTTCGCCTGGCGGGGAAGGTGGACACCGAGCTCGCCCGGCAAAGGAAGAAGCTCCCCCGGAAAAAGATCCTGGCCGTATCTCTCTCCCGGGCCGTCGGGTTCCTCGTCAGGGGGCGAGACGAGGGGGTCGGCGTGATCAACCGGCTGGCGCCGGAGCATCTGTCGCTCATGGTCGAGGATCCGTGGGAGGCGCTCGGGCGGATCCGGAACGCGGGGACGGCGTTCGTGGGGCACCACAGCCCCGTCGCGGTGGGGGATTACCTCGCCGGGATCAATCATACGCTGCCCACGGGCGGGGCCGCGCGGTTTTCCTCCCCCCTGGGCGTCGCCACCTTTCTCAAGAGGATGAACGTGGTATCATATCAATTCCGGGCACTTGCGGGCGATGCGCCGCACGTCGTGCGGCTTGCCGGGAAGGAAGGGCTGTTCGCCCATGCCCAGGCCGTCCGGGTACGGACCGGGAAAGGGGGCCCATAGAAAAATGGGAAGGGAAGCGCAGGTCGTCCGCACGACGAAAGAGACCGACGTACGGGTGTCGCTCCGGCTGGAAGGAACCGGGGACGGGAAAATTTCCACCACCGTTCCGTTTTTCGACCACATGCTCACCCTGTTCAGCCGGCACGGGTTCTTCGACCTGACCATCACGGCGAAAGGGGATACCGACGTCGATTACCACCACGTCGTGGAGGACGTGGGAATCTGCCTCGGGGAGGCGTTCCGGAAAAGCCTCGGGACGATGGGGGGGATCGCGCGGTACGCCCACGCGAGCATTCCGATGATCGAGGCGCTGGCCCAGGTCACCGTCGACGTCTCCGCTCGCCCCCACCTGGTGTTCCACTGCCCGCTTCCGGGCGAGAAGGTCGGGTCGTTCGACCTCGAGCTCGTCTCGGAGTTTCTCCGCGCATTCTCCCAGTCCTCCGGGGCGTGCATCCACGTCAACGTCCCGTACGGGTCGAACGCCCACCATACCGTGGAGGCGATCTTCAAGGGGCTGGGGAGGGCCATGTCGGAGGCGGTGCGCATCGATCCGCGCGTGAAGGGAGTGCACTCGTCGAAAGGCGTGCTGGGATGACGGGAGCGGAGGCCATCGGGGTCGTCGACTACGGCATGGGAAACCTGCGCAGCGTGAGCAAGGCGCTCGAGTCGCTCGGGTTTCCGACGGTCGTGAGCGGGCGGCCCGGTGAGCTTTCCCGTTGCGCCGGGATCGTCCTGCCCGGGGTGGGCGCCTTCCGCGACTGCATGAAGAACCTTCGCCGGCAGGGGCTCCTTCCGTTCCTTTCCGACGTTCTCGGCGAGGATCGGCCGTTCCTGGGGATCTGCCTCGGCCTGCAGGTGCTCTTCACCGAGAGCGAGGAATTTGGACGGCACGAGGGGATCGGGTATTTCCGCGGCAAGGTGGTGCGGTTCCCCGCCGGCCTTCAGGGGCCGGGACCGAACGGAGGGACCGTTCCGCTCAAGGTGCCGCACATGGGGTGGAACCGGGTCGACCTCACCATGGATCACCCCGTGTTCCGCGGCATCCCGTCCGGGTCGTATTTCTACTTCGTCCACTCCTATTACGTGGAGCCGGAGGATCCGTCCATCGTCGCCTGCCGGACGCCGTACGGCGTCCTGTTCGCCGCCGCTGCGGGAAAAGGGAACCGGATGGCGGTCCAGTTCCACCCCGAAAAGAGCCAGGGGGCCGGACTCGCCGTCCTGTCCAACTTCGGCTCGCTCTGCCGCGGGGCGAAGGTTCCCTCCCGCGGCCCGGGCGGCTGAGCGGGGGGAGGAGATGGCGTTCCAGGTGATTCCCGCGATCGACATCCAGGGGGGGAAGGCGGTCCGCCTCCGCCAGGGGCGGCAGGACGACTCCACGGTCTTCTCCGACTCCCCGCTCGAGGTGGCGCGGCGGTTCGCGGCCGACGGGGCGACGAGGATCCACGTGGTGGACCTGGACGGCGCCTTCACCGGCAGGCCGGTGAATTTCGACATCATCCGCCGCATCGCGAACGCGGTGGAGGTGCCGGTCCAGGCGGGAGGAGGGGTGCGCAACTACGAGATCGCCGCCCGGTATCTCGGGGCGGGCGTCTCCCGGATCATCCTCGGGACCACGATTGTCCGGAATCCCGAGGAGGTGCTTCGGATCACGAAGGCGTACCCCGGGATGGTGGCCGCCGGAATCGACGCCAAGGAGGGGTTTGTTGCCATACGGGGCTGGGTGGAGGTCACGGGGGTCACGGCCGTCGATCTCGCTCGCCAGATGGAGAAGAGCGGGATCTCCTGCTTCATCTACACGGACATCTCCCGGGACGGCATGCTGACGGGGCCCAACTTCCGGAGCATCCGCGAGTTCGCCAAAGGGCTTGCGGCCCCCGTCATCGCCTCCGGCGGCGTCAGCGCGATGGGGGATCTTGCGGCGCTCAAGGATATGGAAGCCGACGGGGTATGCGGGGTGGTGATCGGTCGTGCGATCTACGACGGCTCCATCTCGCTTGCCGACGCCCTGAAGATGGAAAAGCAGTAACCCCTCGAAAATGCTTGCTAAGCGGATCATACCGTGCCTGGACGTGAAGGACGGCCGCGTGGTGAAGGGCGTCCGGTTCGTCTCCTTGCGGGACGCGGGCGACCCCGTGGAGATCGCCCGCAGGTACGACGAGGAGGAGGCCGACGAACTCACTTTTCTCGACATCACCGCATCCCACGAGAAACGCGACATCCTCATGGATGTGGTGCGCCGCACCGCCGAGCAGGTGTTCATGCCGCTTACGGTCGGCGGCGGCGTCCGGACGATCGACGACATCCGGAACCTGCTTTCCGCCGGGGCCGACAAGGTTTCGATCAACACGGCCGCGGTGGCCGACCCCGAGTTCGTGAAAGGGGCTGCGGAGCGGTTCGGAAGCCAGTGCACGGTGGTGGCGATCGACGCCCGGGCGGTCCCGGGCCGGCCGGGGGAGTGGGAGGTGTACACCCACGGAGGGCGCACCCCGACGGGGATCGACGCCGTGGAGTGGGCGGCCCGGATGGAGCGATACGGGGCGGGGGAGGTCCTGCTCACCAGCATGGACCGGGACGGAACGCGCGACGGGTACGACATCCGGTTGACCCGCACCATTGCGGACCGGGTGGGGATTCCGGTGATCGCCTCGGGAGGGGTCGGGACGCTCGACCACCTGTACGAGGGGCTCACGGCGGGAGGAGCGGACGCGGTGCTTGCGGCGTCCATCTTCCACTACCGGGAATTCACGGTGGCGGAAGCGAAGGAGTACCTGCGGCGGCGGGGCGTTCCGGTTCGCCCCGCGTTCCTGCCGGCCGGCCGGTCCTTCCTTCCCTCGACGGAGGAGGGCGAAGAGCGGGGAAACAACGATCCGGAACGGGCCGTCGGGAGAAAAAAGCGATGATGGCGGACGAGTTTGTCGCCCTGGTGAAGTTCGACGGGAGGGGCCTTGTGCCCGTGGTCACCCAGGACGTTTCCGACAACGCGGTGCTGATGGTGGCCTGGGCCAACGGGGATGCGCTTCGCAACACGTTTGCGACCGGGAGGGCTTCCTACTGGAGCCGCTCCCGGAAATCCCTGTGGGTCAAGGGGGAGACGTCGGGGAACGTCCAGGAAGTGGAGGAGGTGCTCTACGATTGCGACGCGGACACCGTCCTCTACCGGGTGCGGCAGAGCGGGGCGGCCTGCCACACGGGAGAAAGAACCTGTTTCTATCGGAGCGCCTACCGGCGCGAAGGGGGATGACGATGGCGAACGAATGTGTTTTCTGCAGGATCATCCGCAAGGAGGTGCCGTCGCAGCCGATCCATGAGGACCACGATCTGATCGCCTTCCCGGACATCCATCCCGTGGCCCCGGTTCACGTGCTGGTCGTCCCCAAGGAGCACATGGTCAATCTGAACGAGGCGGGAGTCAAGGACGTGACGGTCCTGGGCAAGATGCTCCGGCTTGCGGCCAAGATCGCCAACGAGATGGGGGTGGCGGAATCCGGATACCGGGTGATCATCAACAACGGGGACGACGGCGGGCAGGTCGTACCCCATCTCCACCTGCACCTGATCGGGGGGAAATCCCTCGGGCACAAACTGGGGTGAGCCGGCGGTCTTCCGGCGGCGGGCTGCGTGCGGCCCCCGCGGCGAGGGAGGGGAAAAGGGAGCCCGGCCGGTGAATCGGACGGGATGCCTTGGAGGGGTGGATTTCCTTGACTTACGGGGAAAAATCTGTAAAATACTAAAGTTTACGGCACCAAGTTGGCGGGGGAAGGGGTGATTGCACTATGCCGGGCGTCCGCGTGAAGGAAGAGGAGCCCTTCGAGAGCGTCCTGAAACGGTTCAAGAAGCAGTGCGAGAAAGCGGGAATCCTTTCCGAAATCCGCAAGCGGGAGCATTACGAGAAGCCGAGCGTGAAGCGGAAGAAAAAAGCCCTCGCGGCCAGGAAGCGGGCATTGAAGAAAATGAAGAAAATGAGCCAGTGACCGATGGGGCTCAAGGAACGGATACAGGCGGACATGCAGAAGGCGGCCAAGGAGAGAAACTCCTTGGCCCTTTCTGCTTTGCGGATGGCATTGGCCGCGATCAAGAACAAGGAGATCGAGGAGCGGGGGGAGATCGGGGAAGACTCGATCCTCAAGGTGCTCGCCACGATGGTGAAGCAACGGAAGGAGTCGATCGACCTCTTCCGGCGGGGGGGCAGGGAGGACCTCGCCGGGAAAGAGGCGGCGGAGATCGTCGTCCTGGAGGCGTATTTGCCGAAGGCGCTCTCGGACGCCGAGATCGAAACCCTCGCACGCGAGGCGGTCGGGGCAACCGGGGCGAAGTCCCCGGGGGACATGGGCCGCGTCATGAAGGAACTGATGCCGAAGGTGGCGGGACGCGCCGACGGAAAGACCGTCAACGAGATCGTTCGGCGCCTGCTTGCCGGGTAGCCGGCACGGGAAGAAGGTTGTTCCCTGGCGGTTGCCGCGCCGGGGATTTTTTTCCGACCAGGAAGAGCGAGGGCGGGCCGTACCTTGGGAGGTCGTATCTCGGAGAGCACGCTGCGCGAGATACGGGACAGAACGGACATCGTCGAGGTGGTTTCCGAGACCGTTCGTCTCGCGCGGAGCGGGGCAAGCTTCCGGGGCCTTTGCCCGTTCCACCGGGAGAAGACCCCCTCTTTCTTCGTCCATCCGGCCAAACAGATCTTTCATTGCTTCGGGTGCGGGGAGGGGGGATCGGCTTTCCATTTTCTCATGAAGGTCCGCAACCTGTCGTTTACCGAGGCGGTCGAGCATCTCGGCGAGCGATACGGGGTTCCGATCCGGTACGAGAAGGGGCCGGCTCCGGAGCGTCCGCAGGAGGACCTCTACCGCATCCTCCAGGCCGCCTCCGAAATCTTCCGCGAACTGCTGAGATCGTCCCCCGCCGGCGAGGGCGCCCGGGAATTCCTCCGGCGGAGGGGGCTCCTCCCGGAGGCCGAACAGGAGTTCTTCCTCGGATACGGGGGGAGGGGGAAGGACCTCCTCGAGGCGATCGCGCGCGAGGGGATCGATCCGGCCCGGGCGGAGGCGGCGGGCCTCCTGGTTTCCCGGGAGGGCGGCGGGTACCGGGAACGGTTCCGGGGCAGGGTGATCTTTCCCATTGCGGACGCGAGGGGGCGGATCTGCGGGTTCGGTGCCCGCGCGATCGACGATTCGGTCCCCAAGTACCTCAACTCCCCGGAGTCCCAGATGTACCGCAAGAGTTCCGTCCTGTACGGACTTCATCAGGCGCTTCCGTCGATCCGCAGGGACCGGAAGGTGGTGGTGGTCGAGGGGTATATGGACCTGATCGGGCTGTGGCAAAAAGGGGTGAAAAACGTCGTGGCGACGTGCGGAACCTCGCTCACCGAGAGCCATGCCCGCGCGCTGAAGCGTATGACGGAGGACGTCATCTTACTCTTTGACGGGGATCTGCCCGGGAAGCGTTCGGCGGTGCGGTCCGGAGGTCCCCTGTACGCGGCGGGGGTGAGCCCCCTCGTCCTCTTTCCTCCCAAGGGAATGGACCCGGACGACTGGGCAAAGGAATCCAGCGGGGAGGAGCTTTCCGACAGGATCGGCCGGGCGATCCCGCTGATGGAGTACATCGAGAGGGCGGCGGCGCGCAAATACGATCTTTCCCAGATTGCCGGAAAGCTGTCGTACCTCCAGCTGATGGGAAAGTATCTGCCCTGGATTACCGACCCCGCCGAGGAGAGGTTGTATATCCAGCGGGTGGCGAAGGCGGCCGGGCTGCCCGAAGAAACGGTGATCTCCCGGCTCCATGGGAAAAAGGCCCCTGCCGGGACCGACGCGCCCGGCATCCCGCCCCGGGTCTCCTCCACCCGGCCGGAGGAAGACCTTCTGCTGGGGTTGCTGTCCCGGGATCCCTCCCTGATCGAGGACATCCGACGGGACGGGGTGGAGGGTCTGCTGGAAGGGGAAGCCGCGCGCGACGCGGTGGCAAGGCTCGCGGGGTCGGACGACATGCCCGACCTCCTGTCGGTCCTGAACGAGGCGGTCGGGGAGGATGTGCGGAGGGGGCTTTCGGAGCAGATCTTCCGGGCGGAGATGACGCCCGGGGAAGCGAGGCGGATCTACCCCGAGGTGGTTCTGGGCCTGCAGATCCGGAAGGCGCGACGGGAGCTCGCCCGTCTCCGGGGCGAGATCGGCTCCTCGCCGGGGGAAACGGCGGAGGCGCTGTTCTCGAAGATGCTGGACGTGAGGAACGAGCTGGAGAAGCTGGAACAGCTGAGAAGAACCCGCAGATGAGGGGATGGGGAAATGAACCGAAAGGGAAAACTGGACGGCATCGACGAATTGCTCGAGAAGGGGCGCGCACAGGGGTTCGTGACCTACGACGAGCTGAACAGCGCGCTTCCCCCCGACATTCTCACGGGGGATCAGATCGATGACGTGATGGAGATATTCGGGGAGAACGCGATCGAGGTCGTCGACGCGTTCCAGAAGGTTCCCCTCGCCGGCGGGAATATGCTCATCGGGGAGGAGGCGCAGGAGGAGGAAGCCCCCGAGGAGGAAGAGGAGGAGGTCGAGTACATCGGCGGTGTCAAGGCGAACGACCCGGTGCGGCTCTACCTCAAGGAGATGGGTTCCATCCCGCTCCTGAACCGGGAGGGGGAGGTGAATCTGGCCAAACGGATCGAGGACGGGGAGCGCGAGATCATGGCCGCGGTGAAGAGCTGCTCCATCGCCCTCGACGAGCTGTTTCAGATCGGGGAGAAGCTCCGATCGGGGGAACTGCATATCCGCGACGTGATCAAGGACCTCGACGAGGACTCCAGCGACGAGGAGGAGGTGCAGGCCCAGGAAAAGGTTCTCCGCGTCGTGGCGCGGATCCGGAAGTCGATGCAGTCCGCCCGCGAGCTCGAGCTGCGGCTGAAGAAGGGACGGCTCCCCGAGAAGGAACGGGCGCAGAGGAAGAAGAAGATCGCCACCTTCTCCGGAAGGGTGGAGGAGGCGATCCGGGAGATCCACCTGAAGGAGCGGCAGATCGAGGTCATCGGCGACAAGATCCGCCGGTACGCGGACACGATCGAGCAGGCGGAAGGGCGGATCCGGGAGTGCGTGGAAAGGACCAGGCTCCCCGAGAAAGAGCTGATCGCTCTCATCCGGAAGGTCAGGGGGAGAAAGGACAAGCTGGCGAAGGCCGCCATGAGACACCACGTGGGCAAGGATCGCCTTCTCGCCATGGAGGGGATCATCCAGGAGGCGCGCAAGCAGATCCGCGCCGTGGAGAGGGAGGCGGGCCTGAAGGCCGGCAATCTCACCGAGACGCTCCGGGTGATGGAGCAGGGGGAGCGCAAGGTCCGGGAGGCGAAGCGCGAACTGGTGGAGGCGAACCTTCGCCTGGTGGTGTCGATCGCGAAGAAGTACACGAACCGGGGGCTGCAGTTCCTCGACCTCATCCAGGAGGGGAACATCGGCCTCATGAAAGCGGTCGACAAGTTCGAGTACCGGAGAGGATACAAGTTCTCGACCTACGCCACCTGGTGGATCCGGCAGGCGATCACGAGAGCGATCGCCGACCAGGCGAGGACGATCCGTATTCCGGTGCACATGATCGAGACGATCAACAAGCTGATCCGGACCTCCCGCTATCTGGTCCAGGAGCTCGGGCGGGAGCCCACCCCCGAGGAGATCGCGGAGAGAATGGACATCCCCCTCGAGAAGGTCCGCAAGGTGCTCAAGATCGCGAAGGAGCCCATCTCCCTGGAAACCCCGATCGGGGAGGAGGAGGATAGCCACCTCGGGGATTTCATCGAGGACAAGAACACCGCCTCCCCGGTGGACAGCGCGATCAACATCGATCTCGCCGAGCAGGTGAAGAAAGTCCTGGGGACCCTGACGCCGCGGGAGGAACGGGTCTTGCGGATGCGGTTCGGCGTCGGCGAGAAGTCGGACCACACCCTCGAGGAGGTGGGGCAGGACTTCGAGGTGACCCGGGAGCGCATCCGCCAGATCGAGGCCAAGGCGCTCCGGAAACTGCGCCACCCCAGCCGCAGCAAGCGGCTCCGGACGTTCATCGAGTAGGAAGAGGGAGGTCGTCCCCGGAGATGCCGAGAACCGGATTGACAAGGGCCGAGATGCGCGGGGAGAATGATGATTTGGGGTTTCGCAAAGGAATACGGGCCCATAGCTCAGTTGGTCAGAGCCACCGGCTCATAACCGGTCGGTCCCTGGTTCGAGGCCAGGTGGGCCCACCAGATACTAGCCATGCGGTGTGAACGCGCATTCTGCCGTGTTCCGGGTTCCTCCCATCCCCCCGCTCCCGGTGCGCATTTCGTTTGCCGTTCCGGGGGGAAAGCGTGAAACGGACCGTCCCCGTGGGCTCCTCCTCCGTCACGGTCCGTGACGTCTGGGAAGCGCTCGATGCCGATTTCCCGTTCGCCCACCGGGCCGACTGGGACAACGTGGGGATCCTTCTGGGGGACCCGGCGGCGCGGGCGAGAAGGGTGGTGATCGCGCTGGACGCCACGCCGGCGGCCGTGGCGGCGTGCAGACGCCACAGGGCCGATCTTCTCGTCACGCACCACCCGGTGATCCATTCCCCGCTGAAGTCGATCCGGGTCGACCAGGCCGCCTCCGCGCCCGTATACGAGCTTATCCGGATGGGGGTGGCGGTCATCTCCGCCCACACGAATGCCGACGTCGCGCCGGGAGGGGTGTCCCACGCCCTCGCGCGCAGGATCGGCCTGCGCGGCATCCGTCCGCTCATCCCGGGTGAGCCGTCCGACGCGTGCAAGGTCGCGGTCTTCGTCCCTCCCGACCGCGCCGATGCGGTCCTTACCGCCCTGGCGAAGGCGGGCGGCGGCCGGATCGGGGCCTACACCCGGTGCTCGTTCCGGGTTGCCGGGACGGGGACATTTCTTCCCGCGAAGGGGGCGAAGCCGTTCCTGGGAAGACCCGGAAGCGAGGAGAGGGCGGAGGAGGTCCGCCTGGAATCGGTCGTGGCGGGGAGCCTCCTGCAGGAGGTCCTGCGGGTGGTTCGGGACGCCCACCCGTACGAGGAGCCGGCGATCGACGTCTACCCGCTCAAGGGCGGGGCGCTCGGGGGGGGGATCGGAGCCGTGGGGGACAGGGAGCGGGAGGCCCCCCTCGAAGTGGTCCTCGAAGAGGTATACCGGGCCTTGCGGACATCGTGGATCAAGCTGGCGGGGCCGCGGAAGAGGCGTGTCCGCAGGATCGCGGTGGTGGGCGGGAGCGGTTCGGAGTTCGCGGGCGCGGCAAGGGCGGCGGGGGCCGACCTGTTCCTCACGGCGGACATCAAGTACCACCAGGCGCTCGAGGCGGCCGTCGGCGACATGGCGGTCGCGGATATCGGGCACGGATCGGGGGAGAAGTGGATCCTCCCGGAATTCCGTCGGGTGATCGCCGGGCGGTTCGGCAGAAGGATGGCCGTCCGTGTGGTCATGGAGAACGAGCCATTGCGGCCGTTTCGGCCGAAGCAGACAGGAGGGATGAGGCGTTGATGAAGAACGTGAAGATCCTGCTCGACCTGCAGGAGATCATGAGCCGGTCATGGATCGTGGAACGGGAGAAGCAGAGAGTCCCGCTCGAGGTGGCGGACCTCAAGAGCCTTTTCGAGGAAAGGGAAGCGAAATTCCTCGCCACCCAGCAGGAGTTCGAGCAACTCCAGAAGGAGAAGAGGGGGAAGGAACGGGAGATCGAGGAGGAGCGGGACAAAGTCGAGAGAGCCAAGGCGAAGCTGATGTCGATCAAGACGAACAAGGAATACTACGCCATGCTCAAGGAGATCGAGGCGACGAAGCGGTCCAATACCACCCGCGAGGACGAACTCCTCTCGATCCTTTCGCGATACGAGGAGGTGGAGAAGCGCCTCGCGGAGTTTTCGGGGGAGGTGAAGGAGCTGGGCGCCCGCTACCGGGAGCGCATGGTGGACATCGAGGCGAGAATGGCGAAGTTCGACCGGGACATCTCCCAGCTCCAGGCGAAGAAGAAGGAAGTCGCGATGGGCCTCGACGCGGGGCTTGCCCGGCGGTTCGAGATGATCTTCGACCGGCGCGACGGGATCGCCATCGTGCCCGCGAGGAACCAGTCGTGTACGGGATGCCACATGAACATCTCCCCGCAGCTTTTCAATCTCCTCCAGCGGGACGACAGGATCTACTCCTGCCCCAACTGCAACCGGATCATCTACTTCGAGGGAGACGCGGCGGAGCAGGCCAGCGGATGAGGGGCAAGCCGGTCACCGTCCGGACCGACGGCGCCAGTCGGGGGAACCCCGGGCCGTCCGGGATCGGCGTCGTGCTCGAGGTGGAAGGAGCATCCCTCCGGATCGAACGGTTCGAGTACATCGGGGAGGCCACCAACAACGTGGCCGAATACCGCGCCCTCCTGCTGGCGCTTGCGGAAGCCGAAAAGATTTCCCCTTCTTCCCTGACGATCCTGTCCGACTCGGAATTGATCGTCCGGCAGCTTGCCGGCGAATATCGCGTCAAATCGGATCTCCTGCGGCCGCTGTACCGGGAGGCCTGCCGTCGTTTGCGCGGATTCCCCGGAGTGCGTATACTGCACGTAGAGCGCGGGGAAAACCAGGACGCCGATCGGCTGGCGAACCGCGCGATCGACGATCATTTCCAGAAGGCTTGAGGAGGCCAGTCGGCCGCCGGCTCCCCGAAGCCCTTGGCTTTGGGGGGCGGGAGGAAAGTCCGGGCTCCGCAGGGCAGGGTGCCGGGTAATCCCCGGTGGGGGCGACCCCGAGGACAGTGCCACAGAAAAGACACCGCCTTCCGGCCGGAAAGGCCGGGCGGCAAGGGTGAAATGGTGAGGTAAGAGCTCACCGCGCGCCGGGCGACCGTCGCGGCATGGCAAACCCCACCCGGAGCAAGACCGAATAGGAGGGCAACCCCGCGGGACAACCGCGGGGGAAGGGCGGCCCGCCCGGAGCCCTCGGGTCAAGGTCGCTGGAGGCGGGCGGAAACGTCCGTCGTAGAGAAATGGCCGTCACGCGGCGACAAACGCCGCGCACAGAACCCGGCTTACGGCCTCCTCAAGCTTTTTCCCTGCCAAACCGGAATTTTTCCCCCCGGTAAAACGATTTTTTGCTTTTTTTCCCCCTGCCTGGCATTTCCATAAAAATGCTTGACACCACAGGAATGAATTATAGAATGGCCGCTAGTGGGGAATTGTGGGGAAAGGTGGGTTAGGCGGCCAATATGATCTTCCGCGGACGTTTCGAATATACCATCGATCCCAAGGGAAGGGTGAACATCCCTGCCCGCTTCCGCGAGCAACTCTCCGAGACAGGCACGGAATCCGTCGTGGTGACCAACTTCGAGAACTGCATCTACGCCTATCCAACGGTGGAATGGGACAGGATCGAGGAGAAACTCGCCGCCAAGGTGTCCAGCGTACACCGGAAAAAAAACGCCTTCGTGCGGTTCTTCGTCGGCGGAGCCGTCGAGGTCATGCCCGACAAACAGGGCCGGATCCTGATCCCTCCCTCGCTTCGCTCCTACGCAAAACTCGATCGGGAGGTTGTCATCATCGGGATGCCGAACCGGTTCGAGATCTGGGACCGCCAGAGATGGGATGCGGAAATCAGCCGGTTCGAGAAGGAAGGATTCGAGGATCCCGAGCTGGCCCGGGAGATTGACTCCCTGGGGATCTAAGGGGTGGCGAACGGCCACGTCCCCGTTCTTTTACAGGAGATTCTGGGACTGCTGATCCCCGCCTCCGGCGAGGTGTTCCTCGACGGGACGGTGGGCGCGGGCGGGCACGCGGAAGAGATCGCGGCGGCGGTAGGACCGGCCGGCCTGCTCGTCTGCGGCGACTCCGACCCCGCGATGCTTGCAACGGCGTCGGAGCGCCTCCGCCGGTTTCCCTGGGTCCGGATGGTTCATTCCGACTACTCCGACCTCGAGACGCTCCGGGAGGCGGCGGGCGGGAGGATGTTCGACGGGATGCTGCTCGATCTGGGGCTCTCTTCCGTGCAGCTTTCCGATCCCTCCCGGGGGTTCTCGTTCCGCGAGGACGGCCCTCTGGACATGCGGCGCGACCCCGGGGCGGGGGGAGTCGACGCGCGGGAGATCCTAAAGGCGTCGAGCGAGCGGAATCTGGCGGACCTCTTTTTCCGTTTCGGGGAAGAGAGGTTTTCGCGGCGGATCGCGCGGGCGATCGTTGCGCGGAGGCGGAATGAACCGATCGAACGCACCACCCGGCTTGCCGAGCTGGTCCAATCGGCCATCCCCCGGAAGGCGTGGCCGCGGTCGATCCACCCCGCCACCCGGGTGTTCCAGGCGCTCCGGATCGCCGTGAACCGGGAGCTCGATTCGCTCGCCGCCTTTCTCGACCGTTTCGCATCGCATCTGGCCCCGGGGGGAAGGGTGGCGGTGATCAGTTTTCATTCGCTGGAGGATCGGTTGGTGAAGGTCGCATTTCGAACGATGGCGACGGGAAGCACGGCTTCCCTGTGCCTGCTCACGCGCAAGCCGGTGACCCCCGGAACGAGGGAAATCGCCGAAAACCCAAGGGCCGCAAGCGCAAAGATGCGAGCGGCGAAGAGGAAACGCACAGGAGGGAAAGGATGAGAAGAATACTGGTCGGAAACACCCTCGGGATGATCACCGAGATCCGGCGGGAGGCTCCCGTGTTCCCGGTGGGCCCCCGGAGACGCGGGATCATGATGCTGGCCATTCTGTTTCTCGCCGTGGCCCTGTTCAGCGTCTGGCTGTCGGGGAAGTACTACCGGGTCGGCTACGCGGTGTCGGCCGCCCTCGAAGAGAAGCAGGCCCTCCAGAAGGAACAGGCGCTCCTGAAGACGGAGATCCTGACGCTGCGCAGCCCCGCGCGCATCGAGGCGATCGCCCGGGGTCAGCTCGGCCTGGTGGATCCGAAGACGGAAAAGATCATCCGGGTGAAATGAACCCCCGCGCCCGGATCATTCTCGGTGTCCTGGCGGGGGTCTATTTTCTCATTGTCTTCCGGGCGTTCCATATCCAGGTGTTCGGCGTCAAGGGAATCCGCGATCGGGGGGCCAGGCAGTACAGCGTAAAGATCCCGCTCCTCCCGAAGCGGGGGGTGATCCTCGACAGGACCGGGAACGAGTTTGCCGTATCCCTTTCCACGAAGTCGATCTTCGTCCAGCCGTCCAAGCTTCCGTCGCCGGATGTCGCCGCGAACCTGCTCGCCCGCCGCCTTGCCCGCCCCGCCGCCGAACTGAGGAAGGAGTTCGCGTCGGACAGGAATTTCCTCTGGGTGAAGCGGCAGATGCCTTCCTCGATGGCCGAGGAGATCGTCCGGGAGGTCCGGGAAGCCGTCGCCCGGGGAAAGGGCGCAGCGGGAGCGGACGGCATCGGCACGGTCGAGGAGCCGAAACGCTTCTACCCGAACCGCGAACTCGCCTCGTCGGTCATCGGGTTCACCGATGTGGACAGCGCCGGGATCGAGGGGATCGAACTGTCGTTCGACAAATACCTGCGGGGAGAAAGCGCCTATCTCGTGGGCGAGCGGGATGCCCGGGGGCGCGTCATCGTCCCGGCGGACGCGCCGATCGAGGTGAATTCGCAGGGGCACTCCGTGACTCTCACGATCGACCGGAACATCCAGCATGTGGCCCAGACCGAGCTCATGGAGGCGGTGAAGAAGTACCGGGCGCGCGGGGGGATGTCCCTCGTCATGCAGCCCAAGACGGGGGAGATCCTCGCGATGGCGAGTCTGCCCACCTTCAACCCGAACAGCCTCTCCGCGGCCCTGCCGGAGGCGAGGAAGAACCGGGTGATCACCGACTGCATCGAGCCGGGGTCCACCTTCAAGGTGTTCACGATGGCCTCCGCGCTGGAGCTGGGTGCGATCGACATCCGCGAACGGATCTTCTGCGAGAACGGGAAGTACCGGTACGCCGGGCGGACGATCCACGACACCCACAAATATGGCTTGCTCACCGTCCCCGAGGTGATCAAATTCTCGAGCAATATCGGGATGATCAAGGTCAGCGAGAAGATGGCCCCCGAGCGGTTCCACGACATGATCCAGGCCTTCGGGTTCGGGACGAGGACGGGGGTGGAACTGAACGGGGAATCGGGCGGCCTGCTTTCTCCCCGGGAGAAGTTCAGCCGGATCCGCCGCGCCACCGTCTCCTTCGGGCAGGGGATCGCCGTGACGCCCCTCCAGCTCGCCTCCGCGATGGCTTCCGTCGTGAACGGCGGGAAGATCATGAAGCCGTACATCGTGAAGGAGATCACGGATCCGCAGGGGAGGATGGTCTACCGCGGAGAGCCGAAGGAACTCCGCAGGGTGATCTCCCCGAAAACGTCGGCGCAGATGCGGGAAATCCTGGGGAAAGTGGTCCAGGAGGATGGAACCGGCACCCAGGCCCGGATCAAGGGCTTTCTCGTCGGCGGGAAAACGGGGACGGCGCAGAAGGTCGAGACGGGGACCGGCCGGTACTCCTCGGACAAGAGGATCGCCTCCTTCGTCGGATTCCTCCCCCTGCAGGACCCCGAGCTTCTCATCCTCGTCGTCATCGACGAACCGAAGGGCGAGGTGTACGGGGGCGTGGTCGCGGCCCCCGCCTTCAACCAGATCGCGGTAAAGACGGCCTACTACCTGGGGATCATGCCCACGGAGCAGGCCGGGGGAGACGTGGCCAAGGCGATCCGGGAGGAGACGAAACCGGCGGGCGTCGGGATGACCCGCGTGGCCATGGGCTCCGGAGGGGGTGCGCTCGTCATGCCGGACCTCCGGGGATTGAGCATGGGAAGGGTGGTCGATCTCATGGGGCGGTACTCGGTGAGGATGCAGATGGCGGGTTCCGGATTGGCCCGGGCCCAGTCCCCCGCCCCCGGGGCGGTTCTGGTCCCCGGGATGGAAGTCAACGTGAACTTCGGGACCGAGTCAGGCAGAAGATGAGATTGGCGAATGTCCTCGCGGGGATCACACCGGTTGAGAATTCTCTCGGATCGCTCGAGATAGGCGGCATTTCCATCGACTCCCGCATGACCCGCCCCGGGGACCTGTTCGTTGCCCTCCCCGGCCATCATGCGGACGGCCATTCCTTTCTCGCCGCGGCGGTTCGGGCGGGCGCGGCGACCGCCCTCGTGGAACAGGAGGTTTCTCACCCCCCGCTGCCCTGCGTGCGGGTCGCGTCGACGTCGGCGGCCCTCCCCGTCGTGGCGGTCCGCTTTTTCGGCGATCCGTCGGCAGCGCTCACGGTGATCGGCGTGACGGGGACCAACGGGAAGACGACCGTCACCTACCTTCTCGAATCGATCCTCGATGCCGCGGGGAAAAAGACGGCCGTGATCGGGTCGATCAATTACCGCCTGGCCGGGAAGGTTCTCCGGTCGGGGCTGACCACGCCCTTTCCCCACGAGCTCCAGGAGGTGATGGCGGGGGCGCTGTCCGGGGGGGCAAGCCACCTCGTGATGGAAGTGTCGTCTCACAGCACGGCGCAGGGAAGGATCGAGGGGGTGCGGTTCGACGCGGGGCTGTTCACGAATCTGTCGCACGACCACCTCGACTTCCACGGGGACATGGAGTCGTACTTCCATGCCAAGGCCCGGTTTTTCCGCTATTTTCTCCCGGCGGGGGGGAAGATGGGGGGAATGGCGTTCAACACGGACGACCCGTACGGGGCGAGGCTGGCGCGGGAGTTTCCGGCCGCCCTGACCTTCGGCTTTTCCCGGGAGCGGGCGGTGTATCCCCTCTCGGTGGAGATGGGATGGGAGGGGACCTCCCTCTCCCTTTCCACCCCCGTGGGGCCTCTCGATCTCCGGGCGAGGATCATCGGAGACTACAACGCATCGAACATCATGGCAGCCGTCTGCGGGGCGATTCTGCTCGGCGTCCCTCCCGGGGCGATCCGCGAAGGGGTGGAGAAACTGCCGGCGATCCCCGGGAGGATCGAGACGATTCCCAACGACCGCGGCCTCCACGTGTTCGTGGATTACGCCCACACTCCCGACGGCCTCGACCGCCTTCTCACCGCCCTCGGGGGGCTTGCCGAGGCCAGGCTGATCACCGTTTTCGGTTGCGGAGGGGACCGGGACCGGGCGAAACGGCCCCGGATGGGAAGGATTGCGGCACTTCGGTCCCACGTGGTGATCGTCACCTCCGACAACCCCCGGAGCGAGGACCCCGGGGCGATCCTTGCGGGCATCGTTCCGGGAATCGTCGCGGAAGGGTTTCTCCAGGCCCGGGGGCCCGTCTCATGGGAAGAGGGATATTTCGAGGTTATCCCGGACAGAAAATCGGCCATCGCGCGGGCGCTCGCCATCGCCCGGAGGGGGGACACGGTCGCGATCGCCGGGAAAGGACACGAGAATGTTCAGCTCATCGGGGACCGGCGCCTGCCGTTTGACGACAGGGAAACGGTCAAAACGATCCTGGCCGGTGGGGAGTAGGTTGACGCTTGGGGAGGTGATCGGGGTCCTGCACCCGCTGCGGGGCGGAGGGCAGATTTCCACCCGGGATCCCATCGGTCCCGTGACCACCGACAGCAGGGAAGTTACGCCCGGGGGCGTCTTCGTCGCTCTCCCCGGCGAGCGGGTCGACGGCGCCGACTTCGTGGAGGAGGCGATCCGAAAGGGGGCGCGGGCGGCGATCGTGTCGGAGGAGGGTGCGCGCAAGGTCCCCAGCGAGGTTCTCGCCGGAAAGCCGGTGTTCGTCGTTCGCAACCCCGTCGAGGCGCTGGGGGATCTGGCCAGAGCGCATCGGGAGCGGTTCCGTCACATTCCCCTCGTGGGGATCTCGGGAAGCTCCGGAAAGACATCCACCAAGGAATTGCTCGCGGCGCTGCTTTCCCGGAGCAAAGAGGTCCTGAAAAATCCCGGGAATCGCAACAACCTGATCGGATTGCCGCTCGCATTGCTCACGCTCTCCGGGGATCACGACGTCGCGGTGCTGGAGATGGCGACGAACCAGCCCGGGGAGATCGCCCGGCTTGCGTCGATCGCCGCTCCCGACGTGGCGGTCCTCACCAACATCGCGCCCGCCCACCTGAAGGGGCTCGGAAGCCTCGAGGGGGTGGCCCGGGAGAAGGGGGATCTGTACCGGTCCCTGCCCGAATCGGGGACGGCGGTGGTGAATGCGACGGACCTGCGGGTGATGCGGGAGGCCGGGCGCTGCCGGGCAGCGAAGATCCACTACGGCGTCGCGCTCAACGAAATCTCGGGGCGGGTGGTGTTCATGGACGACGAGGGGATGCGGATCGCGGTCCGGACCCCTTCCGGGGAGTTCGCCTCCTCCCTCCGCCTCACGGGCGAGCACAACCTCATGAACGCGTTGGCCGCCGTTGCCGCCGCGTACGCCCTGGGCTTGCGCCCGGCGGATATGGAGGAGGGGTTCCGTTCCGTGGCGCCCGGCCGCGGGAGATTCCGCCCCGTCCCCCTGCGGGGAGGGGGGCTGCTCCTGGACGACACCTACAACGCGAACCCCGCCTCCGTGGAGGCGGCCCTGCGGAACCTGGTGGCTCTCCGGCGGGGGCGGCGATGCATCGTGGTCCTGGCGGACATGCTCGAACTGGGAGAGGCGTCCGGCTCCTCCCATTTCCGGATCGGGCATATGGTGGGGGGGATCAAGCCGGACCTCCTGTTCACCCACGGAACCGAGGCGGCGGCGATCGCCGGCGGCGCGAGGGAGGGCGGGCTGGACCCCGGCCGGATCATGCACGTCGGGGAACGGGATGCGCTGCGCGGGGCGGTGACGGCCGCGTTGCGGGAAGGGGACGTCATCCTGGTCAAAGGATCCCGGGGGATGCGGCTCGAGGAGATCGCCGAAGCCGTGGAAAAGGAGTGGGCCTAGTTCGATGCTGTACCATCTTCTCTTCCCGCTGCACGTGGACTATTCGTTTTTCAACGTGTTCCGGTACATCACGTTCCGCACGATCTACGCCGCGATCACGGCGCTGCTTCTGTGCTTCGTCCTCGGGCCGTGGCTCATCCGCGAGCTCGGCTCCCACCAGATCGGGCAGATTATCCGGAGGGACGGGCCGGAGAGGCACCTGGCGAAGGAAGGGACGCCGACGATGGGGGGGCTCCTGATCGTCTTGGCCGTCGTGATCCCGACCCTGCTCTGGGCGAACCTCTCGAACCCCTACATTTGGATCGCGGTATTTGTGACCGTCGGGTACGGGACGATCGGCTTCCTCGACGACTACAAGAAAGTCATCCGGAAGGATGCGAAGGGCCTGAGCGCGAAGGCCAAATTCACCAGCCAGATCCTCCTCGCCGGGATCGCGGCGACGCTGATCTACATGGACATCGGGATCCAGGACAAGGTGAGCATTCCCTTCTTCAAGAAGATCAACCCGAGACTGGGGATCTTCTACATTCCGTTCATCATCCTCGTGATCGTGGGGGCGTCGAACGCCGTCAACCTCACCGACGGTCTCGACGGGCTTGCCGTCGGGCCCTCCATCATCGCCGCCGGGACCTACATGCTGTTCGCCTATCTCACCGGGCACGTGAAGATCGCGAACTACCTGCAGATCCCGTATGTGCCGGGGGCGGGGGAGCTCACCATCTTCTGCGGCGCCATGGCCGGGGCGGGCATCGGGTTTCTCTGGTTCAACACCTATCCCGCCCAGGTGTTCATGGGGGACACCGGCTCGCTGTCCCTGGGCGCCGCGCTGGGCGTCGTAGCCGTGATGGTGAAGCAGGAGATCGTCCTGGTCCTGGTGGGGGGGGTGTTCGTGATGGAAGCCCTCTCGGTGATCTTCCAGGTCTTCTCCTACAAGACCACCCGGAAGCGGATCTTCCGGATGGCGCCGGTGCATCACCATTTCGAACTGAAGGGGTGGGCGGAGCCCAAGATCATCGTCCGGTTCTGGATCATATCGATCATCCTGGCGCTGCTGGCCATCAGCACGCTCAAGATCCGGTGAGATGGAATCCTTCGGCGGGAAGAACGCGTTCGTGATCGGGGCCGGGGTATCGGGGTTTGCCTCGGCCCTCCTCCTCCTGCGCGAAGGTGCCCGGGTCACGCTGCTCGACGAGCGCCCGAAGGAGGACGTGGAGCGGTCTCTCGGGCATCCCGTACCGCCGCAGATCGCTTTCGTCCGCGGCAGGATGACCGAGAAGGAGGCGCCGGGGACGGATCTCGTGATCCTCTCCCCCGGGGTCCCGCGGGAGAAGCTCCCCCTCCCGGAGCTGGCCCGGTCCGGGACCCCCGTGTGGGGGGAACTGGAGCTCGCCTTTCGCCGGTTCCCCGGGAAAGTGGCCGCCGTGACGGGGACGAACGGCAAGTCGACGGTCACAACGCTCCTGGGCGACATGGCGTCGCGGGCCTTCCCCCGGGTCTTCGTCGGGGGGAACCTGGGGACCCCCTTCGCCAGCGCGGCGGACGACCCGTACGACTGGGCCGTGGTGGAGGTGTCCAGCTTCCAGCTGGAGACGATCGACGCCTTCCGGCCCGCCGTGGCCGTTCTGCTGAACATCACGGAGGACCATCGCGACCGGTATCCCGATTTCGCTTCCTATGCCGCCGCGAAGATGGCGATCTTCCGGAACCAGGATCCGGCCGATGCCGCCGTCGTGAATGACGAAGACCGGGAGGTGTCCGCACGGATCGCGCAGGTCCGCTCCGCGAGGATCCCGTTCTCCCTCTCCCGGCCGCTCACGACGGGGGTGTTCCGGGACGGGGAGGAGATGGTCCACCGGGACGGCTCCGTCGAGGAGAGGTACAAGACGTCGCTCCTCCAGGTGCGGGGGCTTCAGAACGTGGAGAACGCCATGGCGGCGATCGGGGCGGCACGCCGCATGGGGATCCCGTCCGACGCCGTCCGGGAGGGCCTTTCGGCCTTCGCCGGGCTTCCGCACCGCGTGGAGTTCGTCCGGGAAGTGCGCGGGGTCTCCTTCTTCAACGACTCGAAAGGGACCAACGTCGGCGCGGTCCTCAAATGCCTGGAGGGGTTTTCCGAGCCCGTGATTCTCATCGCCGGCGGGAAGGACAAGGGGGTGGATTTCCGGCCCCTTCGGGATCCCCTGGGGCGGAAAGCCCGGGCGGCAATCCTCCTGGGGGAGGCGCAGGGAAGAATGAAGCGGGAACTCATGGGGTCGGTGCCCATCCTGCTGGCCGGCTCCCTCGACGAGGCGGTCGGTCAGGCCGCGGAGTGCGCGCGGGAAGGCGATGTCGTGGTGCTCTCCCCGGCCTGTTCGAGCTTCGACATGTTCCGCAATTTCGAGGAGCGCGGCGAGGCGTTCCGGGAGGCGGTGAGGAGGTTGCCGGAATGAACATCGGGAAACGGCACGAGAACCTGATCCTCACTCTCTGCACGCTGATCCTGGTGGGACTGGGAGCCGTGATGGTGTACAGCGCCTCGTCGGTGACCGCGGGAGCGTCCGACCGGCTCGGGCACGACGCCGCGTACTATTTCAAGCGGCAGGTTCTCTTCCTCGCGTTGGGAGCCTCCCTGGCCCTTTTCCTCTCCCGGGTCGACTACGACATCTTTCGTCGGCACATCCTGCTCTTCCTGGGGGGGACCCTCGTGCTCCTCGTCCTCGTTTTCGTTCCCGGGTTCCGGCACACGGTCAACGGCGCGTCCCGGTGGATCAACTTCCGGATCTTCACCTTCCAGCCTTCCGAGCTTGCCAAGTTCTCCCTCCTTGCCTATGCGGCCTACGCCGTCGACCGGAGGGGGGAGAACTTCCGCGAGGGCGGGCGGGCGTTCCTCCCGATGCTTGCGGCGCTTGCGGTCTTCATGGGGCTGATCCTCAAGGAGCCGGACTTCGGCATGGCGGTGGTCATCACCGCGTCGTTCCTGGCGCTGCTGTTCATCGCCGGATTCCCGTGGAAACTGCTTGCGGGATGCGGAGTCCTGGGGGTTGCGGGGGGGATCGTCGCGATCGCCGCGAAACCGTACCGGATGGCGCGCCTTTCGGCCTTCTTCGATCCGTTTTCCCAGGCGCAGGCGGCGGGATACCAGGTGGTGCAGTCCCTGATCGCCTTCTCGAACGGAGGCCTTCTCGGGACGGGAATCGGGGCCGGGAAACAGAAGCTCTTTTATCTCCCGGAGATGCACACGGACTACATCTTCTCCGTCATCGGGGAGGAGCTCGGGTTCGCGGGAGTCGTCGCGGTTGGGGCCTGCTTCATGACGCTCGTCTGGGTCGGGTTCCGGATCGGCCGGCGCGCCCGCGATCCGTTCGGGAAGTACCTCGCGATGGGGGTGTCTACCGTGATCGGCGTGCAGGCCCTCGCGAACATGATGGTGGGCCTGAAGATGCTCCCGCCGAAGGGGATGGTCCTGCCGTTCCTGAGCTACGGGGGATCCTCGCTCATTCTTCATCTGGCGGCGATCGGGGTCCTCACGAACATCTCGATGAAAGGAGCGGAAGGATTTGTCGCTGAACCTGTTGATCGCAGGCGGGGGAACCGGCGGGCACGTGTTCCCGGGGATAGCGCTTGCTGAGGCGTTTCTCGCTCTCTCCCCGGGAGGATCCGTCTCCTTCGTCGGGACGGAGGGAGGGCTCGAGGCGAAGGCGGTGCCGTCCCGGGGGATCGGGATCGATTTCGTCTCCTCGGGGCAGGTCCGGGGCCGCGGGGCGGGGGGGCTTACGGGGGTGGCCAGGATGATCGGCGGGCTTTTCGTCTCCTTCCGGGTATTGCGCCGCAGGCGCCCCGGCCTGGTGTTCGGGGTCGGCGGGTACGCCTCCGTGCCCGTGTCGCTGGCGGCGGCGGCCATGGGGATCCCGCTTTTTCTGCAGGAACAGAACGCCGTCCCCGGCAGATCGAACCGGATGCTCGGGAGGATGGCCAGGCGGGTATACACGGGGTTCGGGGAGGCGGTCCCGTACTTTCCCCCGGGAAGGGCCTCGGTGTCCGGGAACCCCGTCCGCCGGGAGATCGTGGAAGCGGCCGCCGAGTCCCGGAAACGGTTCCCCTCCCCCTCCCCCTTCACCGTTTTCGCGATGGGGGGATCCCAGGGGGCGAGGGCGATCAACGAGCTCGTGCTCGGCCTGGGACGGGAGGTGAAGGGCGGGGGAGGCGAAATGCGGTTCCTCCTCCAGACCGGGGAACGGGAGTTCGCCGCCGTGGAGGGCATCGTCCGGGAGGAGGGACTCCCCATCGAGCCGTTCCCCTTCACGGAGCGGATCGGGGATTGGTTCGCACGCTGCCACGCGGTCCTGATGCGGGCCGGGGCTCTCTCCATCGCCGAAGCCGCCCTCTTCGGCAAACCGTGCGTGCTGGTCCCGTACCCCTTCGCCGCCGATCGCCACCAGGAAAAGAACGCCGAGGAGTTCTGCGCGGGAGGGGGCGGGGTCTGGATGCGGCAGGAGCAGGCGTCCGTGGGGAAGGTGCGGGAGACGCTTTCCCTTTGGGCGGGGGATCCCGCGAGAAGAAAGGCGGCCGAGGAGGGGGCTGCGCGGTTCTCCCGGCCGGACGCGGCCGCGGAGATCATCCGGTCGGCGCTGCGCGAACTGGGGAAAGGAGAGGCCGGGGGTGTATAGGAAAGGACTGCGCATCCACTTCGTCGGGATCGGCGGGATCGGGATGAGCGGGATTGCCGAGCTCCTCCTGAACCTCGGCTACCGCGTCACCGGATCGGACCTTCGGCTCTCGGACACCACGGAGCGGCTTGCCCGTCTCGGAGCGGAGATCCGGGGGGAGCACGCGGCCGCCAACATCCCGGAGGACGGCCACGTGGTGGTGGTCTCCTCGGCCGTCCGTCCGGACAACCCGGAAGTGATCGAGGCGCATCGCAGGAAGATCCCGGTCATCCCCCGGGCGGAGATGCTTGCCGAACTCATGCGGATGAAATACGGGATCGCCATCGCGGGAACGCACGGCAAGACGACCACGACCTCGATGGTGGCCACCCTCCTCGCGACGGCCGGGTGGGACCCGACCGCCGTGGTGGGGGGGAAGCTCAACAGCCTCGGCTCCAACGCGAAGCTCGGGTCCGGGGATTTCCTGGTGGCCGAGGCCGACGAGAGCGACGGGTCGTTCCTGAAACTCTCCCCCACCGTGGCGGTGGTGACCAACATCGATGCCGAGCACCTCGACTACTACTCGGGAATCGGGCAGATCAAGGAGACTTTTCTCCACTTCCTCAACAAGGTTCCCTTCTACGGGTTCGCCGTCCTGTGCGTGGACCACCCGAATGTCCAGGAGCTCATCCCCGCGCTTCAGAAGACGTACGTCACCTACGGCTTTTCCCCGCAGGCGGATTACCGGGCCGACGGGGTCTCGCCCGAGGGGATGGCGAACCGCTTCCGGGTGGTCCGCCGCGGCGAGATCCTCGGCGAGGTCTTGCTTTCCGCACCCGGCCGCCACAACGTGAGCAACGCGCTTGCCGCGGTGGCGGTCGCTTCGGAGCTGGGGATCCCCTTCGACAAGATCCGGGAAGGGCTGGCCGACTACCGGGGAGTGCACAGGAGGTTCCAGATCAAGGGAGAGCGGGAAGGCGTGACGGTCGTGGACGATTACGGGCATCACCCCGCGGAGATCCGCGCGACGCTTTCCGCCGCCCGGGAGGTGTGGCCCTCCCGCCGGATCGTCGTCGGCTTCCAGCCGCACCGGTACTCCCGGACGCACGCCCTTTTCCAGGAGTTCGTCTCCGCGTTCCACGATGCGGACCTGCTCTTCGTTTTCGAGGTCTACCCCGCGGGGGAGGAACCGATCCCGGGGGCCTCGGGCGAGCGGCTCTGCGAGGCGATACGGGACCACGGGCACAAGGCGGTCTTTTTCGCGGGGAAGGCAGGGGAAGCCGCAGGGCGGATTCTCCCCCGGCTGCAACCGGGCGACATATTTCTGACCATGGGGGCCGGAGATGTCTGGAAACTGGCAGAGGGCGTGGTATCCGCCTGAGGGACGGGAGAGGCAAGGCCGGCGGGGAGGGATGATGGGCAAGGTCGAGGAGGTGTTCGGCGCCAGGATGCGGGAGTTCACCACCGTGAGGATCGGAGGGCCGGCCGAGCGGATCGTCTTTCCGCACTCGGGGAAGGAGGTCCAGGAGGTCCTCGCGGCGGAGCGGGGCGCGAACCGGGAGGTGAGGGCGCTGGGAGCGGGCAGCAACCTCCTCGTGTCGGACGGCGGCATTCGCGGCACGGTGATCTGTCTGAAGAAGAACATGGGAAAGGTCCTCTTCGCCCCGGGGGGAGCGGTGGTCGCCGACGCGGGCGTGATGCTTCCGAGGTTCGCGGTCCTGTGCGCCCTGTCCTCCCTCTCCGGCGCCGAAGAGCTGGGGGGGATCCCGGGGACGGTGGGCGGAGCGCTGACGATGAATGCCGGGGCGTACGGACGGTCCATCGGGGAGATCGTCGAGTGGGTGGAGATCGTGGATGACGGGGGGAACCTTCACCGCGTCGCGGCGGGGGAGATCGGTTTCTCCTACCGGACGGCGGAGTACCCCGTCGCGGGGATCATCGTCCGCGCCGGTTTCCGGCTTCGCCCGGGCCATTCCGATGAGGCGTTCGCCCGCATGAAGGGATTCAACGAAAGACGCCGCGCCTGCCAGCCCTGGGGGGAGAGGACGTTCGGCTCCACCTTCCGGAACCCTCCCGGGGGCGAGAGGGCGGCATCCCTGCTGGAGCGGGCGGGGATGAAGGGGGCCCGCGAGGGAGACGCGATGTTTTCGGAGAAGCATGCCAATTTCATGGTCAACCGGGGGCGGGCCGGCGCGTCCGATGTCCTGCGGCTCATCGCGCGGGGGAGGGAGGCGGTGCGGAATCTTGCGAACGTCACGCTGGCGACCGAGGTGAAGATGTGGGGAATCGCGGATGAGTGAGAAGGGCAGGTTCCGGGGGAAGACGGTGGGGGTCTTCCTCGGCGGGGAGTCCTCGGAGCGCGAGGTGTCGCTCCGGACGGGGGGAGCCGCCGCGCAGGCCCTTCGCCGGAGGGGATATGGCGTGTCCGAGATCGACATCCGGGGGGATTGGTTGCGGGCGATCCGGGAAGCGAAGATCGACGTCGCCTTCGTCGCCCTCCACGGCCGGCTGGGGGAGGACGGATGCATCCAGGGAGCCCTGGAGCTTGCCCGCGTGCCGTATACGGGATCGGGCGTCGCCGCCTCCGCCGTCTCGATGAGCAAGGTTCTGGCCAAACGGGTCGTCGCCGCCGCGGGGGTCCCCTGTCCGCAGGACGCCGTTTTCGAGGGGGAGGCGCTTGCCGCCCCCGCCCCGCCGGCGTTCGGCTTCCCTCTGGTGGTGAAGCCGGACCGGGAAGGATCCACGGTGGGGATCAGCGTAGTCCGCGATATCGGCGGATGGGAGGGGGCGATGGCCGAGGCGGGGAAGTACGACCCCCGGGTGCTGGTCGAGGACTACGTGCCGGGGAGGGAGATCACGGTGGGGATCGTGAACGGACGGGTCCTCCCCGCCATCGAGATCGTGCCGAAGTCCGGCTCGGGATTCTACGACTACCATTCCAAGTACACGGTCGGCCAGACGGAGTACGTGATCCCCGTCCCGATGGACCGCGACATCCTCCAGCGGGCGGCGGAGTTCACGCGGATGGCGGCTTCCGCCCTGTCGCTGCGGGGCGCGGCAAGGATCGATTACCGGGTCGACCCCGCGGGGAACCTCTTCTTCCTGGAGGCGAACACGATCCCGGGAATGACGGAAACGAGCCTGTTGCCGAAAGCGGCCCGCTTCGACGGGATTTCCTTCGAGGACCTCGTCGAGGAGATCCTGGACGATGCGGGGTTGTCCAAGTAGATGATCGAGTACAAGGCATACCACAAGAAGTCGCTCGGGAAGCGGAAGCGTCCGCACGCGGCGCGCAGGAAGAAGAAAAAGGGGAAGGAGGAAACCCCCGGCCGGACCCAATTCCGGCGTTCGATCCCGATCATCGCCGCGGTGCTGGCCTTCCTCCTCCTGGGGGCGGCGGGGGCGGCCGCCTACACCTGGCTGGGACGCTCCGCCATCTTCTCGGTGCGGGTCGTCGACATGAACCCGTGCGACCACGTGTCGAAAGACGAGATCTCGGGGATGCTCAAGGGGGTCGCCCGGGGAAACATCTGGTCGCTCTCCAAGGAGGAGATCGGCCGGCGGATCCTGTCCCACCCGTTCGCGCGGGAAGTGGCCGTCCGGAAGGCGTTCCCGGACAAGCTCGTCGTGCACATCGAGGAACGGGAGCCGGTCGCGATGATCAACCTGGACGCTCTCTACTACGTGGATGAGCAGGGATCCATCTTCAAGCGCTTGACCGCGTACGACGCGAAGAACCTTCCGATCCTCACCGGTTTTTCGCGGGGGGACCTGGCGGCGAAGGACCCGGTCACGATCCGGAACCTGAAGAAGACGATCGACCTTCTGCATCACGCGGAAGCGGGCGTCCTGCGCCGGAACATCTCGGAGGTCCACTTCGACGCCCAGGACGGGTACACGCTGGTGACCCGGGACTTCGGGCTCCAGCTGAAGATCGGGACGATGGAATTTTCCAAGGCGATGCAGCGGGTGGAGGAGGCGATGCCGAAGCTGGCGAGCCTGGGCCAATCGAAGGGGGTCGTCGACCTGAAAACAGAGGGCCGCATCTTCGTGCGGCCGGGGGAGTAGATGGAACCTTCGGCGGGGCCGGTGATCGCCGGCCTGGATGTGGGATCGAGCAAGGTCGCAACGGTCGTTGCGAGGAAGACCCCCGGGGGGGTGGAAATCCTCGGCATGGGGATCTGCCCGACGGAGGGGATGCGCAAGGGGTCCGTGGTCAACGTGGACGCGACCGTCAAGTCGATCTCGCAGAGCGTCTCCGAGGCGGAGAAGATGACGGGCCTCCCGGTTGTTTCCGCGCTGGTCGGCGTGTCCGGCCCCCTGATCAAGTCGTTCAACAGCCATGCGGCCGTCTCCGTGCGGAACGAGCGGGAAGTGACCGACACGGACGTGGGGCGGGTCCTCGAGCTGGCCAAGGCGGTGGAGCTTCCGGCGGACCGGGAGATCCTGCATGTCCTGACCCAGGAATTCATCGTCGACGACATGCCCGGGATCAAGGACCCCCGCGGCATGACGGGGATCCGCCTGGATGCGCGGGTGCACGTGGTGACCGACGACCTGCCCAGCACGCGGAACCTCGTTCGGTGCGTCGAGAAGGCCGAGATCAACATCGTCGACATCGTGCTCTCCCCGCTGGCTTCCGCGGAGGCCGTGCTGACCCCGGAGGAGCGCGAGGTGGGCGTGGCGCTCCTGGACTTCGGCGGAGGGACCGTCGACATGGCCATCTTCTATGACGGGGCGCTGCGCCACACCTTCGTCCTTGCGCTGGGAGGCGGGAACATCACCGCCGACGTGGCGGTGGGGCTCCGGATCCCCGCGGCGGACGCCGAATCCCTGAAGATCGCCTCGGGGTGCGCCGCGATCCAGAAGGTGCGGCGGGACGAACTCGTGGAGTTGCCGGGGGTGGGGGGCCGCCAGCCGCGGCCGATCCGGCGGCAATACCTGAGCGAGATCATCGAGCCCCGGGCGGAGGAGATCTTCACTCTTCTCCGGAAGGAGATCCTGCGCTCGGGGTTCGAGGAGATGCTCGGGGCGGGGATCGTCCTGACGGGCGGCGGCTCCCGGCTGGACGGCCTGCCCGAACTGGGGGAACGGGTCTTTCACCTGCCCGTCCGGCGCGGGGTCCCCATCGGGGTCGGCGGGAGGGTGGATCTGGTGAACAGCGGGTCGTTCGCCACGGGGGTGGGGCTTACCCTCTACGGGGCGAAGCTGGCGGAGAGCGGCGTGTCCAAAGCGGGCGAGGAGGACGAGGGCGGATGGATGGCTCGGGTGAAGCGGATCTTATCGGAGTTCTTCTAATACATCAGGCGGGGCGAAAAGGAGGCAGACATGTTCACGATCGTAGAGGAAAACCGGTGCCACGCGGTCATCAAGGTGTTCGGGCTCGGCGGCGGAGGCGGGAACGCGATCAACACGATGATCGAGGAGGGCTTGACGGGCGTGGAGTTCATCGCCGCGAACACGGACGCGCAGGCCCTCTCGAAAAATCTCGCACCCCTGAAGATCCAGCTGGGCGCGAGGCTCACCAAGGGGCTGGGCGCAGGGGCGAACCCCGACGTCGGCCGCCAGGCGGCCCTGGAGGACCGGGACATCCTTCGCGAGGCCCTCTCGGGCGCCGACATGGTGTTCATGACCGCGGGGCTGGGCGGCGGCACGGGCACGGGGGGAGGGCCGGTCATCGCGGAAGTCGCACGGGAGGTGGGGGCGTTGACCGTCGCGGTGGTCACCCGCCCCTTCTCGTTCGAGGGCGCCACCCGGCGCAGGTATGCGGAAATGGGCTTGAAAGAGCTCCGCGGCATCGTGGACACCATCATCGTGATCCCGAACGAGAAGCTTCTTCTCATCGCCGGCAAGGAGATGCGGTTCGTGGAGGCGTTCCGCAAGGTCGACGAAGTCCTTTACCAGGCGGTGCGCGGGATCTCCGAGCTGGTGACCAAGCCCGGGTACATCAACCTCGACTTCGCCGACGTGAAGACGATCATGTCGGGTTCCGGGGTGGCCCTGATGGGCACCGGCGGCGCCTCGGGCCAGAACCGGGCGATGGCCGCCGCGGAGAAGGCGATCTCCAGCCCCCTCCTCGAGGATGTGGCCATCCGGGGCGCGCGCGGGGTCCTCTTCAACATCACGGCCGGTCCCTCCCTCTCCATGAGCGAGGTGCACGAGGCCGCGACGCTCATCCAGGAGGAGGCGGACGAGGAGGCGAACATCATCTTCGGCGCCGTGATCGACGACGAGATGGGGGAGGAGCTGAAGGTCACCGTGATCGCCACCGGGTTCGAGTCGGGCGTGGCCGAGAGCATCTGGAAGGCGCCGCGCCGCGCGATCAAGCTGGTGGGGCGCGAGGACCTGGAGAAGCCGACCTTCCTGCGCGCCGCCCAGACGAGGGAGCCGGAACGGATCGATCCGCTCCCGGTGGCCGAGAGGCCGATCGAGGAGGAGAGCCTCGAGGAGTTCGACATCCCGACGTTCCTCAGGCGGCGGCCGCCGGGCGCATGACGTGGGAGATCCGCAAGCTTCACGAGGAGATCCTGTCGCGCGAGATCGGGGCGGTTCGCAAGGAGTGGGGGGGAAGATTCCGGGTCGCCCTCGTCTACCCGAACCGGTACGAGGCGGCGATGTCGAACCTGGGGTTCCTGACGATTTACGCCCGGATCAACGCCCGGGCGGACGCCGTGTGCGAGAGGACATTCCTGCCGAGGGAGGCGGAAGGAAGAGTCCTACGGCGCGGCGGCAGGCGGCCGATGCCGCGGGGGGAGCCTGCCGGCCGCGGGCTCCCTCTCACCACCCTGGAGAGCAGCCGCACGCTCTCCGATTTTGACGTCGTAGCGTTTTCTCTCTCCTACGAGAACGACCTGCTGAACCTCCCCGCGCTGCTTGCGGCCGGGGGGATTCCCCCCTTTCGGGCCGACCGGGCAACCCGGGGCGCCGGGAAGATTCCCGCGCGCCGGGAACGTCCGCTGGTCCTGGCGGGGGGATTCGCGGCATCCCTGTCCCCCGAGCCGTCGGGGACCCTGGCGGACGCAGTGGTGATCGGGGACGGGGAGAGGGCGGTCGGATCGATCCTCGACCTGGGAGCTCCCCGCCCCGCCGACGACGGGTATCTCAGGGAGCTCGCCGCGATCCCCGGCCTGTTCGTGCCGGCCGGGTACGTTCCCGAGTACGTCCGCCCGGCAGGAAGCGGGCCGGAAACCCCGGGCAGGCTTTGCGGGCTTCGTCCCCTCCCCGGGTTCCCTTCCCGGGTCGTCCGGGAGACCGTTTCCCTCGAGGAGTTTCCCCCGATCCCCCCGGTGCTCGCGGAGGACGCCGAATTGGGGAGAATGACGCTCGTGGAGACGTCGCGCGGCTGCCCGAAGCGTTGCGGCTTCTGCGCCGCCGCGCACGCCTGCCCCGATTTCCGCGAGGTTCCCTTGGCCCATGTGCGCGCGACCGTGGACGCCCTCTGGCCGCATCGAAAGACGGTCGGGCTCGTCGGGGCGGCAGTACTCGACTGGAGCCACTTCCGGAACTATTCGAAAGAGATCCTCTCCCGCGGCGGGGCGGTCTCCCCCGCCTCCGTCCGGGCGGACCTCGTGGACGACGAGATCGCCGGGATCCTTTCGGAAAGCGGCCACAGGACGGTCGCCCTGGCGCCGGAGGCGGGCAGCGAGGAACTTCGGGCGCGGATCGGGAAAGGGGTCGCGGACGGGGTATTCTTCTCCGCCGGGCGGACCCTGGCCCGTGCCGGGATCGTTTCCTTCAAGCTCTATTTCCTCTGCGGGCTTCCCGGTGCCGGGGTCGAGGAGGAGGTGGAGGGAGCGGTCGCCTTCCTCGCTGCCTTCCGCCGGGAGGTGCTGCGCGAGGCGAAATCGCTCGGGCGGATGGGGACGATCACGGCGGTGATGTCCGCCTTCGTGCCCAAGCCCTTCACCCCGCTGCAGTGGGCTCCCATGGCCCGGGAGGAAGATCTTCGTCGCCGCCAGCAGGGAGTCTCCGCGGGGATCCGGTCCCTGTCGAACGTGCGCGTCCGCGCCGATTCCCCCCGATCCTCCCTCCTCCAGGGGTACCTGGGGCTTTCGGACCGGCGCGTCGAGGGGATTCTCCGGCAGGCGGAAACGGGACGGGTCAGGCTTCCCCGCGGGGACGCGCTTTCCGAGGTCGTGTTCCGGGAGAAGGATGCGGACGAGGTGTTTCCCTGGGACGTGATCGCGGGCGGTCTTCCCCGGCGGGCGCTGCGGGCCCGCTACGAGAGGATCATCCGGCGGTGACCCGGAAGAGGACGTTCCGGGTCCTCGGCCCGTCGAACTCGCAGAGGTAGATCGACTGCCACGTGCCGAGAACCAGCTGTCCGGACTCGATGAACACCGTGACGAAGGAGCCGATCAAGCTCGCTTTCGCGTGGGCGTGCGCGTTCCCCTCGGTGTGGAGGTAGCTTCCCTTCGAGGGAACGGCCGTTTCGAGGATGTTGAGGAGGTCCTGCTTCACGTTGGGGTCGGTGTTCTCGTTGATCGTGACCGCGGCCGTCGTGTGCGGGACGAACACCTGGCAGGCCCCCCGGGTGATGCCGCTTTCCCGTACGATCAGCCGCGCGGTGTGGGTGATGTCGATCAGCTGCTGGGGATTTTCCGTGCGGACCGTGATGGTCTTGAGACTCATGAGCTCCTCGGTCGGTACGATGCTTTCTCCTTGTAGCACAGGAAGTTTGGATGGGTCAAGAAATGGGGTTGCCGATATAATGGGGTGGACGTGGCGTCGCCTCCGGCGTTGATACTGGCTTCCTCCTCTCCCCGGCGCAACGCGCTCATGCGCGTGGTGGGGATTCCGTTCCGCGTGGTCCCCTCGCGGGTCGAGGAAGTTCCCGCGCCCGGGGAAGCCCCCCGGCGCTTCGTCAGGCGGGCCGCCCGGGAGAAGGGGGAGGAGGTGGCGGCACGGAACCCGGATTCGTTCGTCCTCGCGGCGGACACGATCGTGGTCGTCTCCGGCAGGATCCTGGGGAAGCCGAAGGATCCGGAAGACGGCGCCCGGATGCTCCGGCTGCTCGCGGGGAGGGAGCACCGGGTGCACACGGCGGTCTGCCTTCTCCGCTTCCGGGACGGCTACTGGGACGAGGCTTGCGAGACGACGCGCGTCCGCTTCCGGGAGCTGTCCCGCCGGGAGATCGCGGCCTATCTCCGGACGGGGGAGGCGGCCGACAAGGCCGGCGCATACGCCGCGCAAGGGACGGGCAACCTGCTGATCGACCGGATCGTCGGGTCGTACACCAACGTCGTCGGGCTTCCCATGACCCGGGTGGCCGGGATGCTCCTCCGGGCGAATCTCATCGCCGTTTCCCGGGAGGGCCCCGGCTGGTACCGATATACGGAGAGGGGATGACCGCCGGGGAATCGATCCGGGAGCGCGCGGCTCGGGTCCGGGACAGGATCGAGGAGGCCGCGCGGAGATCCGGGCGAAAAGGGGAGAATATCCGTCTGGTGGCGGTCGGGAAGACCCAGCCGGCGGAGAGCATCGGAGAGGCCCTCGAGGCCGGGCTCACCGTCTTCGGGGAGAACTACGTCCAGGAGGCGGAAGGAAAGATCCGCGCCTTCCCGGGCGCCGAGTGGCACCTGATCGGGAAACTCCAGAGGAACAAGGGGAAAAAGGCCGTCGCGCTCTTCTCGTGGATCCAGACGGTCGACTCCCTCTCGCTCCTCGGGGAAATATCCCGTCGCGCGACCGAGGCCGGGAAGGTCGTGCCCGTCCTTTTGGAGGTGAACCTCGCGGGGGAGCAAACCAAGGCGGGGCTGATCCCGGAGGAGCTGCCCGCGCTGATCGAGGCCGCCCCGGGGCTTCCCGGGCTCCGCCTGCGGGGGCTGATGGCCATCCCCCCGTGGACGGAGGATCCCGAGGAGAGCAGGCCGTATTTCGACCGACTCCGGGAACTATTGGCGGAATGTGTTTCGCGGGGCGGGGCCGGGCCGGGGATGACGGAGCTGTCGATGGGGATGTCCAACGATTTCGAGGCGGCGATCGAGGAGGGCGCGACGATGGTCCGCGTCGGCACGGCGATCTTCGGGAGCCGGGCGAGGAGAGAGGGATGAAGGGACTGGGATTCATCGGGGCGGGGAACATGGGGGAGGCGATGATCCGGGGGATCCTTGCGGCGAAGCTCGTCCCTCCCCGGGAAGTGGTCGTCCTGGAGATCCGCCCGGAGCGGGGAAAGGAGCTTAGGCATAGGTTCGGCGTTTCCGTCGCGAAAGGGATGGCGGACCTCTTGCGGAAGTGCGACACGATCGTCTTCGCGGTGAAGCCGCAAGGCGTGGGAGAGGTGCTCCGCCAGATCCGCGCGGGTGAAACGAAGGGCAAGCTCTTCGTCACGATCGCCGCGGGGGTTCCGACCCGGACTTTCCTGTCTGCCCTGGGGGAGGGCGCCCGCGTCGTCCGCGCGATGCCGAACACTCCGGCTCAGGTGGGGATGGGGAGCACCGGCCTGTTCTTCGTCCGGGGGGTTCCGCGGGAAGAGAAGGAGTGGGCCCGGAAGATCTTCTCCTCCTTCGGGGAGGTGGCCGAGTTCCCCCGCGAGGAATTGCTCGACGTCGTCACGGCGCTCTCCGGTTCCGGTCCCGCCTACGTCTTCCTCTTCATCGAGGCGTTGGCCGACGGTGCGGTCCGCGCCGGCATGGGGCGCGAGGAGGCGGTCCGCCTCGCCGCGGCGACCGTGGAGGGGGCGGCCCGGATGGTGCGGACGACGGGGAAGCACCCCGGGGAGCTCAAGGACATGGTCACTTCTCCCGGCGGGACGACGGCCGCGGGGATCGCGGCGCTCGAGATGGGGGCGTTCCGGGGGACGGTGCTGTCGGCGGTCTTCGCCGCCTGGCAGAGATGCCGCGAACTTTCCACGTAAGGAGACCACGATGTTTGTAGCGAAGAACCTCCTGTTCGCCGTAGCGAAAATCCTGGACATCGCCCTGTCCGCCTACATGTGGATCCTCATCATCCGGGCGGTCCTTTCCTGGGTGAACCCCGACCCGTACAACCCCATCGTCCGGGCGCTCTACTCGATCACGGAGCCGGTCCTCTCCTGGCTCCGGCGCAGGTTCCCCCTGATGGCGGGAAGCATCGATTTCTCCCCCATGGTCGCGATCCTCGCCATCCTGTTCCTGCAGTACTTCCTCGTGAGGACCCTGTTCGACCTGGCGATGAGGATGCCGTGAGCGGAAGGACCGTCCGGGAGGCCGGCCGGGGGGAGGAGTTTTCGACGGTCACGGTCCACGTGCTGCCGCGCGCCTCGCGGGAAGGGGTGGCGGGGCTGTTCGGGGACGCGGTCCGCGTCCGTCTCACCGCGCCTCCCCTGGAGAACCGGGCCAACGAGGCGCTCGTCCGGTTCCTCTCCGCGTCGCTTGGTGTTCCCCGGTCCCGCGTGGAGATCGTCTCCGGCCGGCGGGGCCGAAAGAAAGTCGTGCGCGTCGCCGGGATCTCGCGGAAAGACCTGTTTCTCCGCCTCGGCCTACAGCAACCCCCGGATTAGCCCCCCGTCGACCTGGATCGTCGCCCCGGTGATGTAGGACGCCTGCTCCGACGCGAGGAACGCGACGAGCGCGGCCACTTCCCCGGGGGTCCCGAATCTCCCCGCAGGGATCTCGGCGATCCCCGCGGCCATCGCCTCCTCCACGGAGACCTGGCTCTCCGCGGCCCGCCTCTCGATCAGCGACTTGAGGCGCTCGGTCAGCACGTATCCCGGGCAGAGGTTGTTCACGGTCACGTTGTGTTCGGCGACCTCCCGGGAGAGCGTCTTCGCCATGCCGACCACGGCGCTGCGGATCGCGCTGGACTGGATCAGGTTGTCGATCGGCTGCTTGACGGAGAACGAGGTGAGGTTGACGATGCGCCCGAACTTCTGGGCGGTCATCCAGGGGAGGCAATGCCTTATGCACCGGGCCGCGCTCAGGAAATTCAGGTGGAAGCTTCTCGTCCAGTCCTCGTCCGACGCCCCGAGAAACCCGGAGGCGGGCGGGCGCCCGGCGTTGTTCACGAGGATGTGCACCGTGCCGAAGCCGTCGAAGATCCGGGCGAAGAGCGCGTCGATCTCCTCGCCCCGGGTCAGGTCCGCCCGGACGGCAAGCACCGGGCTCCCGGTCTTCGCGGAGATCTCCGCCGCCGCGCGGGAGAGGGTCTCCTCGTCGCGCGCGCAGACCGCCACGCGGGCTCCTTCGGCGGAGAGGGTCTCGGCGCACGCCCGCCCGATCCCCCTGCTCCCCGCGCACACGAGCGCCGCCTTTCCCCGTATCCCGAAATCCATCGCGCACCTCCCGGCTTGAACTGGGCCTCGACCCCGGGAAACGGCGGGGCTACTCCACCCGGCGCACCCACCCGTACCGGTCCTCGATCTCTCCGTACTGGATCCCGGTGATCTCGTCGAAGAACCTTCGGGAAATCTCCCCGGGCGCCCCCCCGTTGACCACCAGCTCCTCCCCCCGGTAGCGAAGCGCGCCGACGGGGGACACCACCGCAGCGGTCCCGGTCCCGAACACCTCGCGCAGGGTGCCGTCCGCCGCCGCACGCCGGATCTCCTCCATGCCGATCCGCCGCTCGGACACGGGCAGCCCCCACCCCTGCGCGATCCGCAGGACGGAGTCGCGAGTCACCCCCGGGAGAATGGAGCCGGACAGGGGGGGCGTGACGATCTCGTCCCCGATCACGAAGAAGATGTTCATCGTGCCGACCTCCTCCACCTCCCCGCGTCCGTCGGCGGAAAGCCAGAGCACCTGGTCGTACCCGCTCTCCCTGGCGTTTCTGGCCGCCAGGAGGCTGGCGGCGTAGTTGGCCCCGGCCTTCGCCTCCCCCAGCCCTCCCTTCGCCGCCCGCACGTACGTCTCTTCCACCAGGATGCGGACCGGCTCAAGCCCCCGCGCGTAATAGCTCCCGACGGGACCGGTGATGATGAAGAAGAGATACTCCGCGGAAGGCCGGACCCCCAGGCCGGGCTCGGTGGCGATCATCGTCGGGCGGATGTACAGCGACGTGCCGCGCGAGACGGGGATCCACCCCCGGTCCACGGAAAGGAGGGCGGTGACCGCCGCGAGGGCGTCCTGCACGGGGATCTGGGGCATGCAGAGGCGGCGCGCCGACAGGTTCAT
>DATEXR010000272.1 GCA_035256765.1 Candidatus Deferrimicrobiaceae bacterium
GAAGAATAGCGGTTCCAGCAGGAAAGACAGATCAGTTCCCCGGCGCTCCCGTGGAACTCGATCACCCTTTGGGACCCCGCCGCCTGGTGCAGACCGTCCACGTTCTGGGTGATGATCGACCGGAGGAGCCCCCTCTTTCCCATCTCCGCCAGCCCGAAATGGGCGGGGTTCGGGACGGCTCGGGAGAGAACCTCGACCATCTCGGAAAGCATCTCCCAGACCTTCTCCGGGTCGCGCAGGAAGGCGCCGATGGTCGCGTACTCCATCGGATCGTACTTCTCCCACATCCCCTGGGTGCCGCGAAACATGGGGATCCCGCTTTCCACCGAGATCCCCGCCCCGGTCAGCGCAACCGCGTTCCGGCGGGCCGCAAGCGTTTCCGCCGCCTCCCGGAAGATCTTTTCCCGCGGGTCGCCCACCTCCCTTTTTCGTCACACCTTGAGGAAGGAACCCAGTTTGAGAGCCAGCCCCATGTCCCCCGCCACCTTCAGTTTCCCGGTCATGAAGGCCATCTGGCTGTTCAGCTTCCCCCCGAGCATCTCGAGGAAATCGTTCTGGGCCATCGTCACGGTGCAGTTCGGAGTCGGCGCATCGCCCGCCGCCACGGAGGCCTTGCCGTCTTTCATCGCGACTTGGTAGCTTTCCTCCCCCACCTTGAACTGGTAGACGCTGTTCAAGCCGGCCAGTTTGGACGGATCCGAGTTCAGCTTGGACTCCAGCGATTCGAAAAAATCCTTCACGGTCATCTCGGCCATGGCGCCAGCCTCCTTTCCTTCGACGAAAATGAATAGCTATTCATTTATTTCGACGCTATCACCCCCTCCCGGGGGTTGTCAACGTCGGGAATTCCGGTACGGACCGGGAAAAGAAAACCTTCGTCGGTGGTATCATTTTCGGCATGCGCGTCTTCGGCCTCACGGGAGGAATCGGTTCCGGAAAAAGCACCGTGGCACGCCTCTTCCGGGAGGAGAGAATCCCCGTCGTGGATGCGGACAGGATCTCCCGGGAGGTCACCTTGCCGGGAAAACCCGCCCATACGGCAATCGTCCGGAACTTCGGGACGGGAATCCTGCTGCCCGACGGACGGATCGACCGGAAAAAGCTCGGTGCGATCGTCTTCGCGGATCCCGGGAAACGCGCCGAACTCGAAGCGATCACGCACCCTCGCATCATGGTGGGGATCCGGGAGGCGGTTTCCGCACTCGCCGCAACTGGACACGCGATCGCCATCGTCGAGGCAGCGCTCATCCACGAGAAGGGCCGGCAGGGGTTGTTCGAGGCGGTGATCGGCGTGGGATGCGACAGGGAAATGCAGGTGGAACGGCTCATGCGCCGGGACGGCATCCCGCGGCAGGAGGCCCTGAGGATCCTCTCCGCGCAAATGGACCCCGGGGAGAAGACCCGGGCCTCCGACTACGTGATCGACAACTCCGGCGACCTCGCGACGACCCGCGCCCGGGTCCGCGCGCTCGCGGAGATCCTCCGGGGACCGTCGGAAGCCGGCTGATACGTTGCGCGGACGGACCGGTTCTTCCGTCACAGCAGCGATTCGGGGGCGGTGTACTCCTTGCCGAACGCGCGAGCGACCCCCTCGCAGGTCACCCTGCCCCGGAACGTGTTGAGTCCCGCCCGCAAAGCGGCATCCTTCCGAAGGGCTTGCAAAACGCCGAACCGGGCGAACTTCCTCACGTACGGAAGCGTCGCCCTCGTCAATGCGATCGTGGAGGTCCGGGATACGGCCGCCGGCATGTTCGTCACGCAGTAATGGACCACGCCCTCCTCGATGTAGAAAGGGGCCGCATGCGTCGTCGGGCGGGACGTCTCCAGGGTGCCCCCCTGGTCGATGGAAATGTCCACCACGACCGCTCCCCGTTGCATGCGTCGAAGAAGGTCCCGGCGGATCAGGACGGGAGCCTTGTCCCCGGCGAGCAGCACGGTGGAGATCACGAGGTCCGCCCGGACCACGTTCCGTTCGATCGATCCGGGCGTGGAGAAAACCGTACGGACGCGGCCGCCTGTCTCCTCCCGGACCTTCGCAAGCTTTTCCCGGGAGATGTCGAGCACGGTCACGCGCGCCCCGATCCCCGCCGCCGTCCGCGCCGCGTTCCTTCCCGCGATGCCCGCCCCGATCACGCACACCGACGCCGGCCTTCCGCCCTTGACCGCCGGAAGGAGAACGCCTCTCCCCCCCGATGCCTTCTCGAGGCCCCGTGCGCCGACCTGGATTGCCAGGATCCCGGCCACCTCGCTCATCGGGCGAAGCAGGGTAAGCCGCCCCCCCTTCCGAACCGTTTCGTAACCGATCGCCGTCACCTTCCTGGCGAGCAGGACTTCGGTAAGCTCCGGTAAGGCGGCGAGGTGGAGGTAGGTGAACAGGGCCGTGCGTTCGGAGAGAAACCGGAATTCGCGGGGGAGAGGCTCTTTCACCTTGACGACGAGATCGACGCGCCAGGCGTCTGCGGCCTCCGGGACGATGGTCGCCCCCGCTCCGGCGAACGCCGAGTCCGGAAACCCGCTCCCCAGCCCCGCTCCTTTCTGGACGAACACTCTCGCGCCCGCGTCGCGCAGGGCCCTGACGCACCGCGGAGTCGTCGCGATCCGGTTCTCGCCTTCCTTGATCTCCCGCGGGATTCCGATGCGCAGCTTCATTTCTGTGTACCGGATACCACCACCCGGGAATCCGCAACGGTCAGACCCTTCTCGTGGACGATCACCGGGTTCAGGTCCATCTCCTCGATCCCGGGGTGGCGTGCCACAAGATCCGAAACCCGCAGGAGAAGGTCGCAAACGGCCTGCACGTCGGAGGGCTTTTTCCCCCGGATCCCTTCCAGGACGCGCGCGCCGCGGATCTCGGCGACCATTTCCGCGGCGTCTTTCCCGGTCAGCGGGACGATCCGGAACGACACGTCCTTCATCACCTCGACCATGATCCCGCCGAGGCCGAACATCACCGCATGCCCGAACTGGAGGTCCCTCGTCACGCCGATGATGATCTCCTGGCCGGGGGGCGCCATGGCGGCCACGAGCGCGCCGCCGTCCGTCGCCCCGATCCTCCCGGCGGCCTCCCGGATGCTCCGGTACGCCTCCCGGACCCCTTCCTCACCGGCGATATTCAGGATCACCCCCCCCACGTCGGATTTGTGCGTAACGTCGGGGGAGTTCATCTTCAGGACGACGGGAAAACCGATGAGCCGGGCCGCGTCGATCGCCTCCTGCTCGCTCGTAACCGCCCGCGCGTCGGTCACGGGGAAACCGTTTCCGGCGAGGAACGCCATCGATTCGGCGGGGGTCATCGCCCTTACGGGCCCCTGCGTCTTCCCCGGCGGCGCGGCTCCCGACCGCTCCGGCGCGAACGTTTTCCGGTCGAACCGCGCGTAGCAGGACAAGGCCTTGACCGCCCTCTCCGGCGTCGGGAAGACGGCGATCTTCTTCTCGTGCATCTTCCCCCGCTCCTCCCTTTCCACATCGGCCCCGCCCAGGTAGGCGACGAGATCGCATCTTCCGGGACGGACGACATCGGCGGCGCCTGCGATCGGATCGCCGAAGATCGTCATGACCACGTCGTAGTGCCCTTCCGCGGCGGACAGGACCTTCCGGTAGCGATCCGCGTCGGTGTCCCCCGTGAGATCGAGGGGGTTTCCCACGATGCAGTGGGCGGGGAGAATTTCCTTGAGCCTGCCGGCGAGGTCCGGCGGGAGGGCGGCGACGCGGAATCCCTCCTCCTCGGCCACGTCCGTCGCGATGATGGCCGACCCCCCCGAACTGGTGACGATCAGGGTCCTCGGCCCCGGCGGAGGCGGCAGGTACGCGAGCGCCTTGGAGAAGTCGTACAGCTCCTCGAGGGTGGACGCGCGGTGCACACCGTACTGGCGGAACACGGCGTCGTAGATCTCGTCCTTCCCCGCGAGGGACCGGGTGTGGGATTCGGCCGCCTTTCTCCCCCGCTCCGTCCGCCCCGCCTTGAAGATCACGACGGGCTTTCGGCACTTGCGCAGGGCCGCAAGAAATTTCCCCGCGTCCTTCACTCCCTCGATGTAGAGGGCGATGACCAACGTGTTCGGGTCGTCCGCGAAAAAGTCGATCAGGTCCGCCTCGTCGACGTCCGCCCGGTTGCCCATGCTCACGAACGCCGAGAAGCCGAGCCGGTCCTCGGACGCCCAGTCGGAAAACGCCGCGCCCACGGTCCCGCTCTGGGACACGATCGCGATCTCCCCCCGGCGCGTGATGAGCGGCCAGGAGGCGCACAGTCCATGGTACGGGTAGTTGACTCCCTGGCAGTTGGGGCCGATCAGGCGGATGCCGCAGCGGTGGGCGTTTCGGACCAGGTCGTCCTGGAGCGCGGCTCCTTCCTCCCCGGCCTCGGCGAATCCCCCCGTGATGACGATCGCGGAACGCACCTTTCTCTCCCCCAACTGGAGGATGGTGGCGGGCACGAGCTTCGCCGGGATGATGACGACCGCGAGATCCGTTCCCTCGGGAATCTCACCGGCCGACCGGACGGAAGATCGCCCCAGGATCACTTCCCCTTTCGGGTTCACGGGGAGGACATCCCCGGAGAATCCGGCTTCCAGGATGTTCCGGAAGATCTGGAACCCCATCTTTTCGGGGTTGGAAGACGCGCCGATCACGGCGATGCGTCCGGGTCGGAAAAGGGGCGTGAGGGAGGAGATCATCGGGGCACCTCTGCCTGTCGGCCCTTCCCCCTACCGGCGGAACGGGGACCCGTGGCAGGATGCGCAACCGTCGCGGGGGAAAGCGGGGCGGCCGGATTTTGGGGACAATCTAGCAAAGGGGACCCGGCGTGTCATCCCCTTTCGGATCCGTTCGGCCGATGAAAGGGAAAGAAAAAGCGCCGCCGGGAGGCTTCCCCGTGGCGCTTTCCCCTGTTCCCGTGTCCTGGCCCCGCTAGACTTTCCGGACGTTGGCCGCTTTCTTTCCTTTGGGTCCGGTGGTTACCTCGAACTCCACTTTCATCCCCTCGGTGAGGGAGCGGAAGCCGTCTCCCGCAATTTCGCTGAAATGGACGAAAATATCTTCCCCTTCATCCGGGGTGATGAAACCGTACCCTTTCGCATCGTTGAACCATTTCACCGTCCCTGTTGCCATTCCTCTCGTTCTCCTTTGCTTTTTTCTCCAAGATGGCGAACGATTCTACCATTTCCCGCGGCAGCATGCAATTTGGACAGCGATAGGATTTATCCGGCGGAGAGGGATGCCTCCGGGGTCCGCATCGCCTCGGCGCGCTCGAGGGCGGATTCGGAACCCAGATAGATGATGTCTCCCGGGGCCTGCGCAAAAAGTTTCTGGGCGAGTTTGGCGAGCCCGATCCGGTTCATGCTCCTTCGGCTTTTCCGGAACTCAAGTATCGTACCGACCCGAAGGATCTTGTCGGTCGATGGATCCATCCGATATACGGGAAAACCGCGCATGATGGTAAAGAAAACCTTGCAATTCCTGAGCCTTATTGGGATACGAAATTTCTGTGAGTCTTTCCGACAGGTTATTCTGTAATTATTTTTAGGGGTTCGCGGCCGTAGGAATCTTATTGCCCAATTTGGGTTACAGTTTTCCCTCCTTTTTTGATGCGGGAAAAAGTTTACCCAATTTCATCTTCGAAGGATCGACGAATTGTCATCCAGCGCTTTCCAGTGATCCCTCTCCTTCTTCCCGTTCCCTATCGAACGGAAAACAAAGACGATCATGGCCATCATCACCAGAAATCCGATGCCGAAGAACGCGTAGAACAGGACATCCATCATGGCGACCCCCTCGCCCCGCCTGGGGCCATGAATGTTCGTCCAAGGGTTTCCCGCCGCCGCATCGGGATGCAGGATCATTATACCCTAACCTTCCGCCACCCGGTAGGGGGGACACGCTAGGTCCGTTTTTTCCTGATCGCGACGCGCAACGCGGCCTCCGTGTTCCGTCGACGGTCTTCTTCTGTCTCCAAAAGGAGACGGGAGACCGGGGTCGGATTGCCGTCCATGTCAAGAGCAACCATCGTGAAATAGCACGAATTGGTGTGGGTCTTCTTCCCGGTCCGCAGGTCCTCGGCCTCGACCCGGACCCCCACCTCCATCGAGGTCCGCCCCACGTGATTGAGGGACGCACACAAGGTGATCAGATTCCCGACGTAGACCGGCGCGTGAAAATCGAACCGGTCCACCGAGGCGGTGACGCAAAGGCACCCGGAGTGCCGGATCGCGACCACCGCGGAAGCGGTGTCCGCAAGTTTCATGATGTTCCCCCCGTGAACGTTCCCCGCGATGTTGGCGTCCTGCGGGGTCATGACCTGGGCCAGCACCAATCGGGTTGCGGATACCGTCTTCCCCTCCCCGGTCATCGGCCTGCTCCTTTCCATAGAATTCGCCGGACTCGCTCTCCGGTCTTCAAAAGATGGATGAAAATGTACTATATTTTCTGAATCACGCAATTCATTTGGGAATCCAAAGGATACTCCTGTCCGGAGAAGGCATTCCGCCAACCCCGAAACGCACGCCACGGAGGCATCATGTCCGGATCCAATTCTGAAAACAGCCGATTGTGGCCCCTTTCCTCTCCCCCGACCCTGGGCACCCCCCTTCCCGAAACGATGCACGCGCTGCTGATTCACCGGGACCGGTACGGCCCGCCTTCCGAAGTCCTCCGGATGGAACAGGTCCCGATCCCCCGTCTTCATGACCGCGACGCGAAACGCGTGCTCGTGGCGATCCTGGCCACGGGTCCGAACTTCAACACCAACTTCGCTTCGCTGGGACTTCCGGTGCCGGTGTTCGGAAAGGGGGACACCGCGACCGTTCACATCCCGGGAAGCGACGCGCTGGGGTTGGTCGTCGACGCCGGGGCGGCGATCACGCGGGTCAAGGTCGGCCAGGCGGTCATCCTCGATTCGTGGACCGGGAACAATATCCGCGGCTACGAAACGCACGACGGGTTCAACGCCCAGTTCGCGATCGTCGACGAGGAGAGGGCGATCCCTCTCGCGCCCCCCCTGCGCGCTCACACGCCGGAACGACTGGCCGCCATGCTCCTTACGTACGGAACGGCGTACCGGGCCGTCGTGGAAAGACTCCGGGTGTCTCCCGGAGACTCCGTCCTTCTTATGGGGGGAGGAAAGGGAACGAGCTTCGCGGGGGCGCAGATCGCCAAAAGGCTCGGGGCCAGGGTGATTCTTATGGGGTCGAACCCCGAACTCGCCCGGTCGCTCATCGAACGCGGAATCGCGGACTCCTTCGTGGACCGGCGCGCCATTCCGCCCCAGGTCTTCGGACCCGTCCCCCACGGCGCCCGCCACGAAGAGTGGCATGCCAGGACGGAACCGTTCCGTCAAGCGGTTTTGGCCGCCAACGGGGGGCGACCGGTCGACAAGATATTCGAGCACACCGGCGCGTTCAACTTTCCCCTGCTCGTCTCCGTCCTTTCGGAAAAAGGCTCGCTCGCTTTCTTCGGAGGTACGGGGAAGGGACTCAAAGGGGAGTACCAGGAGACGTTCTTCTACGACGGGAGGAGGTTCGTCCTCGACGCGCGCTGGGTCTGGATGCGCCAGAAGCAGATCCTTTTCCGGAAAGGGACCCCCGACGCGATCCTGTCGGAAATCGGCCTTCTCCCCGGCCGCAGGGGCCTCATCTGGGGCGCCGACGCCTACTCCCGCGCATTTGCCCGGGCCGCGCTGGCGAGAGGTGCGGAACTCGCCTTCGTCGTCTCCCGGTCGGCCGAAAAAAAGGGAATCGCGTCGCTGCGGCGGATGGGGATCCCCCTTTCCCGCGTGATCGACCGGGACGGCCTGCGCCTGCCGGAGGAGATGCCCGATCCGCTCACGCCCGACGGAAAGCCGAACCCCGAATACGCCTCGACATTCATGCGCAATGCCCAGGCCCTCGGCAAGGCGTACTGGGGGATCTTCGGCCCACGGCAAAGCCCCGACTTCATCGTGGAGCGCCCGGATCAGAGCACCCTCCACTTCAGCACCTTCATCCTGCGCGACTATGACGAGCGGAACGCGATGCCCTGCGGGTACGTCGTCCTGCGGGGGAAGACGAACCTGTCCATTTTCGGCTCCCACATGTACCGGTCGGACCAGGCGGGGGAAGTGGCGCGGCTTCTCGCCGAGGGGAAGATCGTCATGGAGCAGGAGGACCTGGAGATCACCACCCTTCCCGGCCTGGCCGGCATCCAGCAGAAAATGCTGGACGGCACCATGGAAAAGCCGAAAGGCGTCGCGCTCGTCCAGGCGGACCGGCCCGGACGGGCGATCCGGGAGTATGAGGACGCGTTCCTCGGCGAGAGGATAAGGGCCGCCGACCAAAAAGAAAAACGGTTCCTCGACATCCGGCTCCTGGGCGATGTGGCGGTCATGACCCTCACCCGGCCGGAGGCGCTGAACGCCCTCAACGAGGATCTGTTATCCCAGCTGGCCTCGGCCGTGCGGGAGCTTGGTACCCTCGGCACGCTCGAGGGAAGGCAGGTGCGTGCCCTCGTGCTGACGGGGGCGGGAAGAGCGTTCGTCGCGGGAGCGGACGTGAAGGAGTTCCACGGCAAGCCCGCCGGGGCGATCGGTGCTCTTGCCGCGAAGAACATTTCCGTCTTCACGGAGCTCGAGAACCTCTCCCTTCCCGTGATCGCCGTCGTCGACGGGTTCGCCTTGGGGGGCGGAAACGAGCTGGCGATGAGCGCCCATTACCGGATCGTGACGGAAAACGCGAGCCTGGGGCAGCCCGAGGTCAAGCTGGGGATCATCCCCGGCTACGGCGGCATGCAGCGTCTGCCTCGCCTCGTGGGGCCGGCGAAAGCGGCGCAGATGAGCGCCAACGGCGAACCGGTGGACGGGTACGCGGCCGTGGAGATGGGGCTGGCCGACGAATTCGTTCCGTCCGCAACCGCCCTCTCCGTCGCCGTCCGGAGGGCGCGCGGTTTCCTCCCGGGGGGGAAAAGCATCCCGCGAAAGGACTGGGACGCCATCGCCGCGGGGCAAAAGGAGGCGTTCGACCGCTTTTTCGGAAGACGGGACATCCGCGCGATCCTGGCCTCTCCGGCCCCCGGACCGGAGGAGGCGAAGGAGATCCGTGCCGCAAGAAAAGCGGCGGCGAAAGGGGCTTTGCTCGCCATGAAGTACGGATACGAAAACGGGTTTTCCTCCGGGCTTGCGAACGACGCGCGTGCGTTCGGGGAAATCACCGCCTCCCCCGCGGGGCAGGAGTGGGTAGGCCGCTTCCTCAACAAGGACCCCCTGCAGTCATCCTTTCTCGAACTGGTTCCGCTGGAGGAGAAGTGACATGGAAAAAACGCCGGCACCCCTATCCAGGAAGGCGCCCGGAGACCGTCGGCTCTCGTTCGATAAGACCGGCAGGGTCGCCTTCTTCATAAGGCGAATATGCTCCGAGAGGAAGGGGGTGGATTTTCCTTCCTTCTTTCTTCCTCCCTCCGCCCTACTTCATGATCGGCATGACGAAATCGGCGCCCGCGCGAATCCCGGTCGGCCAGCGTGACGTGATCGTTTTCATTCAACAGCGAACGCTTCCAGCCGCCGAAGCTGTAAAACGCAAGCGGCACCGGGATCGGCACGTTGATCCCGACCATCCCCGCCTCCACCCGTCTGGCGAATTCGCGTGCGGTATCGCCGTCCCGGTGAAGATGGCGTTCCCGTTGACGAAATGACCGATGTTTTTCGGGGTTGTGGCTTCCAATTCGATACCTCCTCGTCTTGGAATCTGGCAAAAACTGTCGGATGTTTTCCTATAATCGCCTTGATTCCGGGTAAGGAACAAGGGGTTGCTATCTTTTTCCGTGGGGTTTTGAGGATACAATAACGATCGGGAGGATTCCCTGTTGACGGAGCTGCTCCTCGCCCGCGGCCAGATGGCGATGTTTTTCGCCTTCCACATCGTCTTCGCGGTGGCCGGCATGGGAATGCCCGTGCTGATGGTCGTCGCGGAGGCCGCATTCCGGAAAACCGGCAAACCCGTGTACCTCGAGCTCGCGAAACGTTGGGCGCGGGGAACCGGGGTGCTGTTCGCCGTCGGCGCGGTATCCGGTACGGTCCTCTCCTTAGAGATCGGCCTCCTCTGGCCCCGGTTCATGGAGTTCTCCGGAGGGATCATCGGGCTTCCCTTCGCCCTCGAGGGATTCGCCTTCTTCGCCGAGGCGATCTTCCTGGGGATCTATCTCTACGGCTGGGAGAAGGTCTCCCCCCGCCTCCACCTTCTTTCGGGCGTGGGCGTCGCCCTCGGAGGGATCCTCTCGGGAATCTTCGTGGTCACGGCGAACGCGTGGATGAACAGCCCCGCCGGGTTCACCCTGCTGGACGGCAGGCCGGTCGCCATCTTCCCGTTCGCCGCGATGTTCAACCCCGCGTGGAAGACGGAGACGCTTCACATGACCCTTGCCGCCTTCGCCGCTTCCGGGTTCGCGGTCGCGGGAATCCACGCCTTCATGCTGATGCGGAAAAGGGACAACCTGTTCCACCGACGGGCGCTCGCCATCGCCCTGTGGGTGGGAGGAACGGCGGCGATCCTTCAGCCTGTGAGCGGGGATTTCAGCGCGAGGTTTGTCGCCCGCAACCAGCCCGCGAAGCTCGCCGCCCTGGAGGGGCAGTTCCGGACCGAGCGGGGTGCGCCGATCCGGATCGGGGGGATTCCGGATGTCGACGCCATGGAGACAAGATATGCGATCGAGATTCCGCGGGGCTTGAGCTTCCTGGCCTTTCACGATCCCGACGCGGAGGTGAAGGGGCTTTCGGCGTTTCCCCGCGACGAGTGGCCGAACCCGTTGCCGGTCCACCTGGCCTTCCAGTTCATGGTTGCGTCCGGATCGGTCATGACCGCCCTGGCATTGGCGGCGGCCCTTTTCGCCTGGAGGAAACGGGAATGGCTCTACCACCGCCGGTTCCTCGGTGCCGTGGCGGCGTGCGGACCACTCGGAATCCTCTCCGTGGAGGCGGGTTGGATCGTAACCGAGCTCGGCCGGCAGCCGTGGGCCGTCCATCGCGTGATGCGGACGGCGGACGCCGTCACTACGGTCGGCGGACTTGCGATCCCGTTCGTCTTCTTCTCCCTGATCTACCTCGCCCTCGGGGTCTCCGCGGCCATCCTCCTCAGGCGGGAGGTATCGGCAAGCCCTGCCTTCCCTCTGGACGAGGAGAGCGGCAGAGGAGCCCGGTAGCCGATGCCGTCCCTTCCTTCCTTGCTGGCGGGGAGCATGCTCGGCGCCCTGTTGCTCTATGCCCTGACGGCCGGCGCCGATTTCGGGGGGGGCGTGTGGGACCTTCTCGCCCGGGGGCCGCGGGCAGATGCGCAGAGGCGTCTGATCGCCCGCGCCATCGGGCCCGTGTGGGAGACGAACCACATCTGGCTCATCGTCGCGGTCGTGGTTCTCTTCACCGGGTTTCCGCCGGCGTTCGCCGTGATCTGCACCGCGCTGTTCATTCCCCTGACCATCCTTCTCGCCGGGATCGTCCTGCGGGGAGCGGCCTTTGCGTTCCACGCATACCATCTCCACGAAGAACGGGGTGCGGGACGGTGGGGGACCCTTTTCGCGGGGGCCAGCCTCGTCACTCCAATCCTCCTGGGGGTGACGATCGGCGCGATCTCCTCCGGCAGGATCCCCGCGGAAACGCTCGCCTTCACCGGGGACACGTCGAGCTGGCTCGCCCCCTTTCCCCTCGCGGTGGGAGCCCTTACCCTTTCCGTGTTTTCCTACCTGGCGGCCGTCTACCTGATCCTGGAAACGGAGGACCCCGACCTGCGTGCCGATTTCCGAATCCGTGCCCTCTGGTCGGCAGCGATTGTCGCCCTGCTGTCCGTTTTCGTCCCGGTGATCGCGAAGACGGGAGCTCCGGACTTCTCCCGGGCATTGATCGGGAGCGACTGGTCCGTGAGCATCGTCATGTTCAACGCCACCGCCGCATTGGGAGCTTACGTCTCCCTATATCTTTGCGCCTTCCGGACGGCCCGCATCTGCGCGGCCGTTCAGGTGGTCCTGATCCTTGCCGGCTGGGGGCTTGCCCAGTTCCCGTATCTCGTCCGGCCGGCGATCACCTTCGAGTCGGCCGCAACGGCCCCGTCCACCATGCGCCTCCTCCTGGTTTCCCTCGCTGCGGGAGCGGTCTTCCTGTTCCCGGCCATCTACCTCCTGATGCGAATCTTCAAGAAGGAGGTCCTGTACGGCCGGCCCGGTCGGAAACCGTGACGGATTTCGAAACGTTTCTCGCCGAGGCCCTTCCCTTTTTCGGACTCTCCCCCTCGGCCTTGCTCAGACGGAACATCCGCCGCCGTGTCATGAAGCGAATGGAGTCGCAAGGGATCCACGACTTCCGGGCCTATCTCTCTCTTCTGCGCCGCGACCTCTCGGAACGGGAGGCGCTCCGACCCCTCCTGACCGTGACGATTTCCCGGTTCTTCCGGAACCGCCGGGTGTTCGAGACCCTGTCCCGCCAGGTACTCCCCCCCCTCGCCGCGAAGGGGCAGCCGGTTCGCGCCTGGAGCGCGGGGTGCGCCTCGGGGGAGGAGGCGTTCACCCTGCGGATCCTGTGGGAGGAACTTCCGGGTCCGAAGCCTTCCCTTTTCCTCCTCGCGACGGATGTGGATGAGAGCTGTCTACCGCGGGCCCGGGAGGGACGTTACCCGGAAAGCAGCCTCCGCGAAGTTCCCCGGTCGACGGCGGAACGGTATTTCCGAAGGGATGAAGGAGAGTACCGGTTGCGGGAGGTCGTGGTACGTTCCGTGGAGTTCCGAAGGCACGATCTCCTGCGGAACTCCTTGCCCGGAAATTTCGATCTCGTCCTGTGCCGCAACACGGCATTCACCTATTTCGACGCCCCGCGCCGGATCACGGTCGTCGAGGCGATCGCATCGGTCCTGCCCCCGGGGGGGATCCTCGTCATCGGGAGGACGGAGAAACTCCCCAGGCAGGCCGCAGATTGGTTCGCCACGGCCTTCCCCCGGGACAACATCCACCGGCGGGTACCCTTTCCCCGGAGTGGGCGTTAGGGCGGCGTCTCGTAATCACGGTCGCGTATCGGGTTGATCTCCTCCCGGCGCCAGAGGCGCAGCGGGGCGGTTGACCGCCCCCGAAACGGGGGGTTCGCGGCGGAGCAACCGGCGGACGGGGACTCTAGGCGAGGCGGGGGGTTCCACGAGGCGGCCTGTGGAGCGAGGTTGCCGGTCCGGCGAGCGGAACGGCAGCGAGCGGGCGAAGGTCGCGAGCGTAGCCGAGGGGAATCCCCCGCGAGCCAGAGTCCCCGGTCGTTCGGTTCCACGTAACCGGCGAATACCCGAGGCGCACGCCGTAGGGGAGAAAGAGTTCTTAGGAACGTCCCTGTTCTTGGGACCGGGAGGAACGCAGACGGGCCTTCCTTATTCGATAACGTCGCCGAGATAGGCGGCGCGGACCTTCGGGTCAGTCCGAAGCGTCGAGGCAGTCCCCTGCAGCGTGATCCGGCCCGTTTCCAGGACGTACGCCCGGTGGGCCACGGAGAGCGCCATGAAGGCGTTCTGCTCGACGAGGAGGATGGTCGTCCCGGCCTCGTTGATCTCCCGGATCATCCGGAATATCTCCCGAACCAGAAGGGGGGAAAGCCCCATCGACGGCTCGTCCAGCAGGACAAGGGCGGGCCTTGCGACCATCGCCCGCCCGATGGCGAGCATCTGCTGCTCCCCCCCCGAGAGAGTCCCGGCCGGCTGGGAAGCCCGCTCCTTCAACCGGGGGAAGAGGGCGAACACCTCCCCGATCCCTTTTTCCACTTCCTGCCGAAGGTCCCGGATATACGCGCCCATCTCCAGGTTCTCCCGGACGGACATGTTGGCGAAGATCCCTCTACCTTCCGGCACGAGAGAAACCCCCATCCGGACGATCGTGTGCGAGGGGATCCCGATCAGGTCCCCCCCCGCCAGGAGAATCTTTCCCGATCGGGGCGTGAGAATCCCGGCGATGGCTTTCAGTATGGTGCTCTTCCCTGCGCCGTTCGCTCCGATCAGGGAGACGATCTCCCCCCTTCCGACAGAGAAGGAGATCTCGTGCAAAGCCTTTATGTTGCCATGGTATACGCTTAGATTTTCAATAGTTAGCAACATTATTCCATCCGTTGTATTATTCCTTGCATTTTCCTGGATCCCGCCTCACTCGAATGGGACGTCCTCCCCGAGGTATGCTTCGATCACCCTGCTGTCCCCGCGGATCTCGGAGGGAACCCCCCGGGCGATTACCTGCCCGAAGTCCATCACCGTCAGCCGTTGGCATATCCCCATGACCAGCCGCATCTGATGCTCGATCAAAAGGATGGTAAGCCGGAACCGATCGTGGATCTCGAGCAGAAAATCCATCAGCATTCTCACCTCGTACGGGTTCATCCCGGCAGCGGGTTCGTCGAGCAGGAGGAGCCGGGGTTCCGAGGCCAGCGCCCTCGCGATCTCCAGTTTCCTCTGGTCCCCGTAAGGCAGGTTCCCCGCGATCTCGTATTTCCTTTTTTTAAGCAGGAAGATAGATAGGATATACTCAACTTTTGCCTGAAGCTCCTTCTCCCCCTTGTAAAACCGCTCGGTCCGGCAAAGAGCCGAAAGAGGGCCGTACTCCCGATGGGAGTGGTGGGCGATCCTCACATTGTCCAGGACGGTCAGGTTCCGGAAAAGCCGGATGTTCTGGAAAGTGCGGGCGATACCGAGACGGTTGATCCGGTGCGGGGGAAGTCCCAAGAGGCTCTTCCCGTCCAGCGTGACGGACCCTCCGTCGGGACGGTAGATCCCCGTCACCAGGTTGAACACCGTGGTCTTCCCCGATCCGTTCGGTCCGATGAGCCCCGCAAGCTCTCCTTCGGCAATCGAAAGGTCCACCCCGTCCACCGCCCGGATTCCGCCAAAGTGCTTGGTGAGACCGGAAATTGCGAGGATCATCGGTCCAGCCTCCCCCGGAGAAACGGGAACTCGCGGGAACCGAAGAGGCCTTGCGGCCGCAGCAGCATCGTCACGATCAACAGGACCGGGATCAGCACCCACCGAAGCTCTACGTACCCGGGGGGAAGGACCACCCGCAGCCCCTCCAGCAGGAAGACCCAGCCGAACGAGGCGGCCACCGTCCCGCTCATGTTCCCCAGGCCCCCGAGGACGACGATGACCAGGATGTCGATCGACTTGAAAAAATCGAAATTGCTCGGGTGAAGGAAGGTGTACAGGTGGGCATAGAGCCCCCCCGCCACCCCGGCGAAGGCGCACCCCGTCACGAAGCCGGCCATTTTATACCGGAACGTGTCGATCCCCATCATCTCGGCCGCGATCTCGTCCTCCCGGATCGAGAGAATCGCCCTCCCGTAGCTGGAGTGGATCATGTTCCGCACCGCCAAGAGGGATGCGAGAAGGAAAAAGACGACCCAGGGAACGGTCGTCATCTTCGCGATACCGGTCATCCCCCGGGCGCCCCCCAGATCGGGGAGGAAACTATCGGCATTGTCGAAGATCACCTTCATGATGATACCGAACCCGAGCGTCGCGATGCCCAGGTAGTCCGAGGTGAGTCGGAGCGTGGGCAGCCCGATCAGCAAGGCGACGACGGCGGCGGCTCCCCCGCCCGCCAGCAGAGCGACGAGAAAGGCGGCCTGAGACTGCCCCCCGTACGTCTTCATGAGGTAGGCGGCCACGTACGCCCCGATCCCGTAGAACGCCGCGTGGCCGAGGGAGAAGAGACCGGTGTACCCGTAGATGATGTTCAGGCCCTGGGCCGATATCGCCACCACGCAGGCCAGCTCGAAGATCCGGACCCAGTAGGGGTTGGCGATCCCCGTCGCGGCAAGGAGAAAGACGCCGCCCGAAAGGAGCGCATACGCGGCGAGGATCTTGATCAGGTTCCGAAGGGATCCCGGCAAGGCGTCACACCTTTTCGGCCCGGGACGTCCCGAGGATTCCCGTCGGTTTCCACAGGAGCACCAGGATGAGGATCACGAACGCGATCCCGTCCCGGTACGTGGAGGACAGATAGGCCGACACCATCGTCTCGGACTGCCCCATGATGAGCGCCCCCAGCACCGCCCCGGGGATGTTGCCGATCCCGCCCAGTACCGCCGCGGTGAAAGCCTTGAGCCCCGGCATGAGTCCCATGAAGGTGTTCACCTGGGGGTAGGCGATGCCGTACAGCACCCCCCCCACACCGGCCAATGCCGCCCCGAGCCCGAAGGTGAAGGAGATCACCCTGTTGACATTCACCCCCATGAGACCCGCGGTGACGTAGTCGTACGAAACGGCCCGCATCCCCCTGCCCAGCTTCGTCCGGAAAACGATGTACTGGAGCAGCGCCAGGCAGAGCACGGTGACGGCGAAGATGACCGCCTGGATGTTGGTCACCAGGATCCCCCCGAATTCCCACACGGCCAAGGGAAAGGGGCGGGGGAAGGAGTAGAAGTTCGGTCCGAAGACCTGCCGGAGACTCGTGAAGTATTCCAGGAACAGCGACACCCCGATCGCGGTGATCAGGGACGCGATCTTGGGGGCGTGGCGCAGCGGCCGGTACGCCAGCAGTTCGATCAGCACCCCGAGGACCGTGCACCCGGCGACCGCGGCCAGGAACACCATCGCCAGCGGGAGGTGGTGTCGCTCGATGGCGTAGAGACCGATGAAGGCCCCGACCATGAAGACGTCGCCGTGGGCGAAATTGATCAGCCGCACGATCCCGTAGACCATGGTGTAGCCGAGGGCGATCAGCGCGTACACGAACCCGAGCTGCAGACCGTTGATGACCTGCTGGACGAAATATTCCATAGGGAGAATCCAGTGTAGTGTCTCGTCATCACATTGACAATCGAGTCCGCCTCCGCGCACAGGGCGCTGCGGGGGGTTCCTCGACGCGGCGGGGATACTCCTGATTCATCTCCGGGATGCGGGAGAGGAGTGTCCCCCCGAAGGGAGAAATTGCGTCGAGCGGAACCGGCAGCGAGCGGGCGCAAGGTCGCGAGCGTCTGCCAACGGGGAGCCCCGGCCTGCAGAGATCCGTTGCTGAAGAGGCCGTGCACCGAGAGGGTCGATGCGCCGCGCCCGGCGAGGCGCCCGACCGAGGCGTACCCGCCGCGGTACGGTGAGGGCGGGCAACGAAGCCGGAGCGAGGGGCCTGTCCCCGGAAGGGTCGGCAGCCGAGGCGAAGCGGATGCGCCGTCAGACCGCGAAGGACGACCGAGCACGGCGCAGGCGTACTCCCGGTACGCCGAGCCGGGCGCAGGGAGTCCGACAAAGGGCTGGC
>DATEXR010000273.1 GCA_035256765.1 Candidatus Deferrimicrobiaceae bacterium
GCCAGCCCTTTGTCGGACTCCCTGCGCCCGGCTCGGCGTACCGCCAGTACGCCTGCGCCGTGCTCGGTCGTCCTTCGCGGTCTGACGGCGCATCCGCTTCGCCTCGGCTGCCGACCCTTCCGGGGACAGGCCCCTCGCTCCAGCTTCGTTGCGCTTCTTCGCCATACTCAACGGTATGCCTCAGTCGCGCGCCTTGCTGGCGCGGCGCATCGACGCTCTCGGTGCGTCAAGCTATTTACGAGACGGTACACCAGTTGACCAGGGACCGGATGAAGGAGCTTCGCGAGGAGATCGACGCGATCGACGACCAGATCCTCTCCCTCCTGAATCGCCGCGCGCAGGCGGTGATCGAGGTCGGCAAGATCAAGATGGAGCAGAACCTTAGGTACTACGTCCCGGAGCGCGAGGTGGAGATCCTGCGCCGCCTGACCGCGTCCAACCCCGGGCCGTTCCCGGCCGAAGCCCTGAAATCGATCTACCGGGAGATCATCTCGGCCTCCCTCGCCCTCGAGAAGCCGTTGAGCGTCGGGTTTCTGGGCCCCCGGGCGACGTTCACCCACATGGCGTGCCTCAAGCGCTTCGGGGAGAGCGCCGACTACGTCCCGCAGATCAACGTCTCCGAGGTGTTCGAGGCGGTGGAACGCGGGAACGCCGACTTCGGCGTCGTGCCCATCGAGAACTCGAGCGAGGGGATCGTGAGCAACACCCTCGACATGTTCGTCGACCACAACCTGCTCATCTGCGGCGAGATCCTCATCGAGGTGGACCACGACCTCCTCTCGGTCACGGGCGACATGGAGCACGTGAAGAAGGTCTACTCCCACCCCCACGCCATCGCCCAGTGCCGCACCTGGCTCGAGCGGAACCTGCGCGACGTGCCGGTCTACGACGTCGAGAGCACCGCACGGGCGGCGGAGCTGGCGATCGACGATCCCTCCGCGGCGGCGATTGCGGGGGAGGCGGCCGCCAAGATCTACGGGCTGAAGGCGATCCGGAAGCGGATCCAGGACAACGCGAACAACTTCACCCGGTTCATCATCATCGGGAAGATCGCCCCGGAGCGGACCGGGAACGACAAGACTTCCGTCCTGTTCTCCGCCCGGGACGAGGTGGGCGCGCTCCACCAGATGCTGGAGCCGTTCGCCCGCAACCGGATCAATCTCACGAAGATCGAATCCCGCCCCGTGAAGAAAAAAGCGTGGGAATATCTTTTCTTCCTCGACATGGAAGGGCACATCACGGACGATCCGGTGGCGCGGGCCCTGGACGAGCTCCGGATGCGCGCCTCGTATCTGAAAATCCTCGGCTCCTACCCCCGGGCGATCTGACCGCGAACGAAAGCGCGGAGGCGGCGGGGAAGGCGGCAGGCGGGACAGGGGGGATCGGACCATGATCATCGTGCTCAAGGCGGGCGCCACCGGCCGGGAGGTCGGCCAGGTCGAGGAAAAGATCAAGGCCTACGGCCTCACGGCGCACATCTCGCGGGGGGTGGAGCGCACCATCATCGGCGCCATCGGGGACGAGCGGAAGATGCAGCCCGAGGCGTTCGAGGGGATGGAGTGCGTCGAGAAGGTCCTCCGCATCCTCAAGCCGTACAAGATCGTCAGCCGCGACTTCCAGAAGGAGGACACCGTCATCACGGTGCGGGGCCAGAAGATCGGCGGCGGCACGGTGGCGCTCATCGCGGGCCCGTGCGCGATCGAGGGGAAGGAGATGATGCTCGAGATCGGGGGGGAGGTCGCCTCGTCCGGGGCGTCGTTCCTCCGCGGGGGCGCCTTCAAGCCGCGCACCTCCCCGTACGCGTTTCTGGGGCTGGGGGAGGAGGGGCTCCGGTACCTCGCCGAGGCGCGCGAGGCGACGGGCCTGCCGGTGGCCACCGAGCTCATGGACCCTCGCGACATCGACCTCGTGGTCCGGTACGCCGACGTGATCCAGATCGGGGCGCGCAACATGCAGAACTTCCGGCTCCTGACCGAGGTGGGCCGCCTCGACAAGCCCGTCATCCTCAAGCGCGGGATGAGCGCGACGATCATGGAGTGGCTGATGTCGGCCGAATACATCGCCTCGGAGGGGAACCGGGAGATCATCCTTTGCGAGCGCGGGGTCCGGACCTTCGAGTCGGCCACCCGGAACACCTTCGACGTCTCGGCCATCCCCGTCGTGAAAAGCCTCTCCCATCTTCCGGTGATCGCCGACCCGAGCCACGCCGCGGGGAAGATGAGCCTGGTCGAGCCGCTCGCCGCGGCCGCCATCGCCGCCGGCGCGGACGGCGTCATGGTGGAGGTCCATCACGACCCCGAGACGGCTCTCTCCGACGGCCCGCAGTCCCTGCGGCCGGAAGCCTTCCGGGAGATGGTCGTGCGGCTGAAAGGGATCGCGACCGCCGTGGGGAAGAAGCTGGGGAACGCGTGATCGCGCAGCGGATCGGGATCGTGGGGCTGGGGCTCATCGGCGGGTCGCTCGCCCTCTCGCTGAAAGGGAAGCCGGGCGCGCCCGAGGTCTGGGGGTGCGACCGCCGGAAGGACACTGCCCGGATGGCGAAAGAAGCCGGCGCCATCGCCCGTGCCTGCACCGAGACCGGAATCGCGTCGTGCGACGTCGTCGTGGTGTGCGTGCCGGTGATCCGGTCCGTCGGACTCATCCGGCGGCTGGGAAAAAGGATGCGGCCGGGGTCGGTGCTGACCGACGTCGGAAGCGCCAAGGCGGAGATCGTCCGGGCCGGGCAGGGGAGCATGGCGCGCGGAGCGGAGTTCGTCGGCGGGCACCCGATCGCGGGGACCGAAAACTCCGGATACGCCGCGGCGGACCCCTCCCTGTTCCGCGGGAGGACGTCGATCATCACCCCGTCGGGAAAAAACAGCGAGGCGGCCCTGCGGCGCGTCGAGGCGCTGTGGAGAATGACGGGAGCCCGGGTGCTGCGGATGGACCCGGAAACCCACGACCACGTCTTCGCCTACGTCTCCCACCTCCCCCACGCCGTCGCCTACTCCCTCGTCCATTCCGTGGCGACCCTCGATTCCCGGGTCCCTCTCGGGTACTCCGCGGGGGGGTTCCGGGACTTCACGAGGATCGCCTCGAGCAACCCGGAGATGTGGAAGGACATCGTCCTCCAGAACCGGACCGAGGTCCTCCGGGCGACCGCCCACTACCGGAAGAATTTCACGCAGCTCGAGGGGCTCATCCGCCGGGGGGACGAAAAGGGGCTGCTGGCCTATTTCCGGAAGGCGAAGCGGACGAGAGACCGGCTGTAGTGTACCGTCTCGTAAATAGCTTGAAGCACCGAGAGCGCCGATGCGCCGCGCCGGCAAGGCGCGCGACTGAGGATGGGGGGGGACACTCCTGGGTTATTCGCCGAGAAAATCAGGAGTGTCCCCCTTGTTGCAAGAAGCGCAACGAAGCTGGCGCGAGGGGCCTGTCCCCGGAAGGGGCGGCAGCCGAGGCGAAGCGGATGCGCCGTCAGACCGCGAAGGACGACCGAGCACGGCGCAGGCGTACTTCCGGTACGCCGAGCCGGGCGCAGGGAATCCGACAAAGGGCTGGCGGTGCAGACCGAGCCGCAGGCGCCGGTCGCCCAAAGGGCTGCCTTTTCTGCTGCGACCAGCGATCCCCGGGCTGCGTCGGGCGTGCTCGTCGCTCGCTTGTGCGGCGTACTGACCGTACGCCTCCGCGCTCGCTCCTGCGCTTGCCCGCCTCGCCTCGGGTCTCCCTTGTCTCGCGACGAAACCCTTCCGGGGACCGGCCCCCTGTAGCGGCGATCGAATGCCAAGGGATTTGCGAGACGGTGCACTAACATGGGGAAAACGGCGAGGATATCGGGGACCGTCACCGTCCCCGGGGACAAGTCGATCAGCCACCGGGCCGTGATGTTCGCCTCGATGGCCGACGGGCAAAGCCGCATCCGGGGCTTCCTCCCCGCGGAGGACACCCTGCGCACGGTGGGGATGATGATCGCGCTGGGCGTCGATATCCGGGAAAGCTCCCCCACGGAGATCCGCGTCAACGGGCGGGGGATGCGGGGGTTCACCGAGCCGCAGGATGTCATCGACGCGGGGAACTCCGGGACCACGATCCGGATCGGGTCCGGTCTCCTCGCCGCCCAGCCCTTCGTTTCCGTCGTGACGGGCGACCCGTACCTTCGCCGCCGGCCGATGGGGCGCATCGTCCTCCCGCTCACCCGGATGGGCGCTACGATCACCGGGCGGAAGGGGAACACCCTTCCTCCCCTCTGCATCCAGGGGGGGGACCTGCGCGGGATCCGGCACGAGATGCCCGTCCCCTCGGCCCAGGTGAAGTCGTCGATCCTGCTCGCCGGCCTCCACGCCGACTCCCCGGTGACCGTCGTCGAGCCGCTCCCTTCGCGGGACCACACCGAGCGGATGCTCCTGTCGATGGGGGCCAGGGTCGCGCGGGAAGGGAACGAGGTCACCGTCTTCCCGGCCGAGCGGCTCCATCCTCTCGCGATCACCGTCCCGGGGGACATCTCGTCGGCGTCGTTCTTCCTCGTCCTGGCCGCCTCCGTTCCCGGCGCGATCCTCCACATTCCCGGGGTGGGGGTCAACCCGGGAAGAACCGGCCTGATTTCCGTGCTGCGCAGGATGGGCGCGGGCGTCCGGTTCGAGTCTCCCCGGGAAGAGGGGGGCGAGCCGGTGGCCGACATCGTGGTCGAGGGGCGCGGCCTTGCCGCCACGGAAGTTCCCCCCGAGGAGGTCCCCGCGCTGATCGACGAGGTTCCGGCGATCTGCGTGGCCGCCGCCCTGGCGGAGGGCCGCACGGAGATCCGCGGGGCGGGCGAGCTTCGCGTCAAGGAGTCCGACCGGATCGGGGCGATGGTCAAGGAGCTTTCCTTCCTCGGGGTGCCGTGCGGAGAATACCCCGACGGCCTGTGGGTGAAGGGGCCGGCCCGGATCACCGGGGGACAGCGGGTCGAAAGCCACGGGGACCACCGGATCGCCATGGCGTTTCTCGTTCTGTCCGCGGCATCGGGCGTCCCGGTGGAGGTGAACGACACGGCGTGCATCGCCACCTCGTTCCCCGGGTTCCCCGAGAAGTTGCGGGAGGTCCTCGGGTGAGGGAAAGGCCGATCGTGACGATCGACGGCCCCTCCGGGGCGGGGAAGACGACGGTTTCGAAACGGCTTGCGCAGCGCGCCTCCCTTACCCGGATCGACACGGGTGCGATGTACAGGGCGTGCGCCCTGGCGGCCCAAAGGGCCGGAATTTCCTGGTCCGAAGGGAAGAGGCTCGGCGCCCTGTGCGCGGAGCTTCCGATCGGGTTCCGGCGGGAAGGGGGGGAGGAGCGGGTCACCCTGTCCGGCGAGGACGTGACCGACGCGATCCGCACCCCCGGGATCAGCATGGGGGCGTCGGAGGTGTCCGTCCACCTCCCGATTCGGGAGGCCATGGTGGCCCTCCAGAGGAAGATGGGGGAAGGAGGCGGGGTCGTTCTCGAGGGGCGCGACACGGGGACGGTCGTCTTTCCGGACGCCGACGCGAAGTTCTTCCTCGACGCCCACGCGGCGGTCCGTGCCCTCCGGCGCTACCGCGAGTGGGGGGCGGGGGAAAAGAATACGTACGAGGAGGTCTATCGGGACGTGCTCCGGCGGGACATCCAGGACAGCACGAGGTCGCATTCGCCGCTCCGGATGGCGGAAGGGGTGGTCTACATCGACTCGACGACCCTTTCGGTCGAAGAGGTGGTCGAGGAGATGCTGCGCGTCATTCCGCAGCCCGCGCCCGAAGCCGGGGGGGGCAAGACGTCGTGAGACGCATCCTCATCGCCCGCAGCGCCGGTTTCTGCTTCGGCGTGAAAAGGGCGATCTCGCTGGCCAACGAAACCGCCGGGGCGGGGGAAGGCGCTTCCCCCCCGGAGCCCCCGATCTACTCGCTCGGTCCCCTCATCCACAACCCCCAGGCGGTGCAGGAGCTCGAGGAACGGGGGGTGCATGTCGTCCGGTCGGTGGATGAGATCCCTTGCGGAAAGGTCATCGTCCGCTCCCACGGCATCACCCGGCCGGATCACGAGTCGCTGGTCGCGAAGGGGGTACGGATCATTGACGCCACCTGCCCCTTCGTCAACAAGGCGCAGGAGCACGCACGGTCGTTGAGCCGCGAGGGGTACGCGATGATCGTGGTGGGCGACGCGAACCATCCGGAAGTAAAAAGCATTATCAGCTACATCGAGCCCGGGGTGCCGGTCTTCACCTCGCTTTCCGACATCCGGGACACCGCCGGGACCAGGAAGGCGGGCATCGTCGCGCAGACCACCCAGTCGTTCGAGAACCTGATGAAGTTCGTATCCGCGGCGCTTGCGAAATTCCCCGAGGTGCGCGTCTACAACACGATCTGCCACGCCACGACCCTCCGGCAGAAGGAGTCGACCGCGGTGGCCGGGAAGGCGGACGTCATGATCGTCCTGGGCGGGTACAACAGCGCGAACACGAGGCGCCTCGCGCAGATCTGCAAGGAGATCAACCCCCGGACGCACCACATCGAGACGGCCGCCGAGCTCTCCCCCGACCTCGTGGCGGGGACGACGTGCGTCGGGGTGACGGCGGGGGCCTCCACGCCGCAGTGGATCATCGACGACCTGGTGGCGAAGATCCGGGAGATCTGGCGGGGCGAAGAGGTCGGCGTGGCTTATTACAAATGAGAAATCCGGGATTTTCTGTTATAGGTTGCATTGTTTACGGGATATGATATACGAGCAGAACCATTGACGAGGAGCGGCATCATGGATAACAAACCCGAGAACCAGGACCTCCCCGAGGGGAAAAACGGGAAAACGACCGAGGAAACGCCGGAGACCGGAAGGGCGGACGAGGATTTCGAAACCCTCTACCAGGAAAGCCTCGAGAACCCCGAGGAAGGCGAAATCATCCACGGGGTGGTGATCAAGGTCCTCAAGGAGTACGTGGCGGTCAACATCAACCGGAAGTCCGAGGGGATGCTCCCCCTGACCGACCTGACGGAAGAGGAGAGGGAGACCCTCTCTCCCGGCGATCCTCTCGACGTGATGGTCGAGCGGTACGACTCCTCGCAGGGATTCGTTCTTCTCTCTCGGGAAAAGGTCCTGAGGGCGAGGATCTGGGACGATCTGCAGAAGGCCCACGACGAGGGGACCCCCGTCCAGGGCAGGATCGTGGCAAAGGTGAAGGGCGGCTTCACGGTCGATGTCGGGGGGGTGAAGGCCTTCCTGCCGGGGAGCCAGGTCGACATCCGGCCGGTGCGGGACAACGAGGCCGTGATCGACCTCCAGGGGAAGTTCAAGGTGTTGAAGCTTTCCCGCAAGAAGGCCAACGTCGTCGTGTCGCGCCGGGTCCACCTCGAGGAAGAGCGGGAGACCCGGAAGAAGGTCCTGCTCGACAGCATCCGGGAGGGGGACGAGGTCGAGGCGCGGGTGAAGAACATCACCGATTACGGCGTCTTCATGGACCTGGGCGGACTCGACGGGCTGATGCACATCACCGACATGAGTTACGGCAAGATCGCCCATCCGTCCCACATGTGCAAGGTCGGCGAGTCGCTCAAGGTGAAGGTCATCCGGTTCGACCGGGAGAGGGGGCGCATCTCCCTGGGGCTCAGGCAGATGCGGCCGGACCCCTGGCTCGACATCGAGCAGCGGTACCGCGTGGGAAGCAGGCTCTCGGGCCGCGTCACGAACATCACCCGGTACGGCGCGTTCATCGAGCTCGAGCAGGGCGTGGAGGGTCTCCTCCACGTCTCCGAGATGTCCTGGAGCAAGCGGCTCAAGGACCCCTCCGAGGTCATGAAGCCGGGGGACGCCGTCGACGTCGTGGTCCTGAAGCTGGAAAAGGAGAACAAGAAGATCTCCCTGGGCTACAAGCAACTCCTCGTGAACCCCTGGGAACAGCTCCGGGCGGCGCACCCGGAGGGGTCGGTGGTCGAGGGCGTGGTGAAGAACCTCACCGATTTCGGCGCGTTCGTCGACATCGGCGAGGAGATCGACGGCCTGGTCCACATCTCGGACATCTCCTGGAACCAGCGGGTCAAGCACCCCGGCGAGGTTCTGAAAAAAGGGGAGAAGATCGGGGCGAAGGTGCTCAAGATCGACCCGGAGGCGCACAAGTTCTCGCTCGGGATCAAGCATCTGACCCCGGATCCGTGGGACGGGGTCGAAGGCCGGTTCAAGAAGGGCGACCACGTCGTCGGCCGCATCACCCGGGTGGCCGACTTCGGCGTCTTCGTCGAGCTCGCGGAGGGTGTGGAGGGGCTCGTGCACATCTCCGAGCTTTCCAAGGAGAAGGTCGAAACCCCGGGTGCCCTGTTCAAGGAAGGGGACGAAGTGGGGGCCGTCGTCCTCTCCGTGGACCGCGCCAACAAGAAGATATCCTTAAGCATCCGCTCGTATCAGGACGGTGTGGATCGCAAGGACGTGGAATCCTACCTGAAGCAGCCCACCGAGCTGCAGGAAACGTCGACCGCTCTGGGGGAGGCGATGCGCCGGGCCCAGATGAAGATGAACGAGGAGTGACCGCGGGGTTCGGATGAGCGCAGAAAGGTTTTCCTACACCCCGTCGCGCCCGCGGCGGCCGCTCCTTCGCGGGTGCCTGATCATGGTCCTCGTCCTGGGGGCGGTCTTCGGCCTTCTCGCCGTCGTGTCGAAGATGCAGGGGTTCTCCTTCGTGCGGGGGGAGAAGGTCGCCATCCTTCCGATCAGCGGGCTGATCACCGACTCCGAGGGGACGATCGAGCAGCTGAAGAAATTCGCCAAGGACGACTCGGTGAAAGCGATCGTCGTGCGGCTCAACACGCCCGGAGGGGGGGTGGGCCCCTCCCAGGAGATCTACGAGGAAGTCCGGAAGATCCGCGGGAAGAAGGTGGTCGTGGCGTCCATGGGCGCGCTGGCGGCCTCGGGAGGGTATTACATCGCCTGCGGGGCCGACAAGATCTTCGCCAACCCCGGGACGATCACCGGCTCGATCGGGGTCCTCATGCAGTTCGTGAACGTGAAGGATTTGATCGAGAAGATCGGGGTGAAGGGGTTCGTGATCAAGAGCGGCAGCTTCAAGGACACCGGCTCCCCGGTCCGGGAGATGAGCCCGGAGGAGAGGAAGCTCCTCCAGAGCGTGATCGACAACGTCCACTCCCAGTTCGTGAACGCCGTGGTCGAGGGGCGCAAGCTTCCGCGCGAGGACGTCCTGGCGATCGCGGACGGCCGCATCCTCTCCGGGGAGCAGGCGAAGGAGCTGGGCCTGGTCGACGCGCTGGGCAACCAGGAGGATGCCGTGGCCGAGGCGGGGAAGATGGCGAAGATCGAAGGGGAGCCCCGGGTCGTCACTCCCCCGAAGAAAAAGTTTTCCATTCTGGATTTGCTAAGGGAAGAGGCGAAAAGTATAATCGACGAGAAATTGGCGCAGACCCGTACCCGGATCGACTACCTTGCACAATAATTTTTCCGGAGGAGACACAAGGATGACGAAAAGCGATCTGGTGCAAAAACTGTCGGAGAAGATCTCCACCCTGACCAAGAAGGAGTGCGAGGTCATCGTGGACACGGTCTTCCAGAACATGAGGGACGCCCTGCATCGGGGGGAGAAGATCGAGATCCGGGGCTTCGGCAGTTTTACGGTCCGCCTTCGTCGGGCCAAGGAGGGACGGAACCCCAAGACCGGGGAGAAAGTCTCCATTCCCGAGAAGCGGATCCCTTTTTTCAAAGTCGGCAAGGAACTGCGGGAACTGGTCAACGGCTGACCGCTTCCCATGGAAAGGATGTTCTCTCCCTGGCGGATGGAGTATGTCCGGGGGGGCGGCTCGGGCGGGCCCCGGTGCATCTTCTGCCTCGGGGAGGAGGACCGCCGGGACCCCGAGCGTCTGGTCCTGGGCATCTATCCGAACACGCTCGCGATCTGCAACCGGTATCCCTATAACAACGGGCACGTGCTTGTCGCCCCGCGCCGTCACGTCGACGACCTGACCCTCCTGTCGGGGGAGGAACTGAGAGAGCTCATCTCCCTCGTCGCGCTGGGGTCGAAGGCCCTCGCGGAGGAGTACTCCCCCGAGGGGTTGAACGTGGGGATGAATTTGGGCAAGGTCGCCGGGGCGGGGATCACCGAACACCTCCACATCCACCTCATTCCCCGCTGGGGCGGGGACACCAGTTTCATGACATCCGCCTTGACGACGAGGGTCCTCCCCGAGTCGCTCCCGCAGACGCACGGCCGGCTGTCGGTCCGTTTCGGTGCGCTGACGCCGTAACGCAACAAGGGGATTCGGAAGGAAGATGTCTACCCAGCTCACTCCCGCGATGCGGCAGTACGTGGAGATCAAGTCCCGGTACCGGGACTGCATCCTCTTCTTCCGCATGGGCGATTTCTACGAGATGTTCTTCGAGGACGCCATCCGGGCCTCCCGCCTGCTTGACATCGCGCTCACCTCCCGCGACAAGGAGGCGAACATCCCGATGTGCGGGATCCCGTACCACGCCCGCAACGCCTATCTCTCGAAACTGATCCGGCAGGGGTGCAAGGTGGCGATCTGCGAGCAGATCGAGGAGCCGGGGGGCCGGGGGCTGTTCCGCCGGGAGGTGACCGAGGTCGTGACCCCCGGGCTTGTCTTCCACGAGGAGTGCCTGGACGCACGCGGGAACAACTTCCTGGCCGCCGTGCGGTTTGCCCCCCCCTTCGCCTATGCGGCCCTCGACGCCACGACGGGGGAGTTCTTCTACGAGGCGTGCGACTCGCCGGAAAGCCTGGCCGACGCCCTGTACCTCCTGGCCCCCGCCGAGTTCGTCTTCCGGGAAGGGGAGGGGGCGCCGCCGGCCGCGGGGGCCGGCGGGGCGAAGGGGCGGCTCGGGAGGATCCTGGAGGGAAAGCTCGCCACATCGCTGTCCCCCGTCGCCGTCGACGGCTTTTCCGTCCCGCGGACGATCGAGGGCCTGCCGGGGGCCGACCACCCCGCGCACGGCGCGGTCCTCGCCGCGCTGTATTACCTGCACCTGCATCAGCCCGCCGCGCTCGCGGAAGTGTCGCGCGCGACCGAACGGGAGGGGCGCCGGTACCTGGCGATGGACGAGACCGCCGTGCGGACGCTCGAGGTCTTCTCGACGCTGTCCGGGGAGCGCAAAGGGAGCCTCCTATGGGCGGTGGACCGCACCCGGACGCCGATGGGGGCGAGGCTCCTTCGGGCCTGGATCTCCGCGCCCCTCGTCGACGTGGCGCGGATCGGGGAGAGGAACGGGGCGGTCGCCGAGCTCGCGGAGAACCCCGCGGACCGCCGGGAGCTCGGAGGCCGGCTCTCCGGCATGCCGGACCTGTCCCGGCTGGCGTCCCGGCTCGCCCAGGATCGATCGGGCCCGAGGGACGTCGTTTCCCTGTCCGCGGCGCTTGCGATCCTGCCCGGCATCCGGGAGCTGTTGGCCGGCGCGGCCTCCCCCCTGCTCGCGGGGGCGAAGGACCGTCTCGGGGACCACGGGGAGGTCGTCGGGAAGATCACCGCGGCGCTTGTCGACCCCGCCCCCGCGGGGATGAAGGACGGAAGCGTAATCCGCCCGGGGCACGATTCGCGCGTCGACGAACTGTCGCACCTGCTCACCCACGGGAAGGGGATGCTCGCGGAGATGGAGGCGCGGGAGCGGCAGCGGACCGGGATTTCGAATCTCAAGGTCCGGTACAACCGCGTCTTCGGATACTATCTCGAGGTGTCGCGCTCCCATCTCGAGCGGGTGCCGGGCGACTATGTCCGGAAGCAGACCCTGGTGAACGCGGAGCGCTTCATCACGCCGGAGCTCAAGGACTTCGAGGCGAAGGTGCTGCGGGCCGAGGAGGAGTGCAACGCGCGGGAGGAGGAGCTTTTCCTCGCGCTGCGCGAGGAGCTGAAGGAATATCTGCCGGAGATCACCCGGGCGGCGGAAGCGGTCGCGGAGATCGACGTCCTGTCGTCGTTCGCGGAGCTGGCCGCGGGCAGCGGCTACTGCCGGCCGGTCATGAACGAGGGACGGGAGATCGTCATCGAGAACGGCAGGCACCCCGTGGTCGAGCGGATTCTGGGCCGCCACGCCTTCGTCCCCAACGACTGCCGGCTTGCCCCCGACGGGACCCAGCTCGCCCTGATCACGGGGCCCAACATGGCCGGGAAGTCCACCTACATCCGGCAGGTGGCGCTCATCGTTCTCCTGGCCCACGCGGGCTCCTTCGTGCCCGCCGAGCGGGCGGAGATCGGCGTGGTCGACCGGATCTTCACCCGGATCGGCGCGTCCGACGACATCTCCCGGGGGGAGAGCACCTTCATGGTGGAGATGCGGGAGACCTCCCGGATCCTGGCGGGCCTGACCCCGCGCACGCTCGTCGTGCTCGACGAGGTGGGGAGGGGGACGAGCACCTTCGACGGCCTCTCCATCGCCTGGGCGGTGGCGGAGTTCCTCCACGAGTCCCCGCACCGGCCCAAGGTCCTCTTCGCCACGCACTTCCACGAGGTCACCGACATCGCGCGGACCTCCCCGCGGGCGAAGAACTTTCACGTCTCCGTCCGGGAGTGGCAGGGGGAGATCATCTTCCTGCGCCGCATCGACGAGGGGAGCGCGAGCAAGTCGTACGGGATCCAGGTGGCCCGGCTGGCGGGGCTGCCCGACCCCGTAATCGCAAGAGCCCGAGATATTTTGAAAAATCTCGAATCCGCCGAGTATAATGAATACGGGCTGCCCAGCATCGCCGGACCCGGCTTCCCGGGAAGCGCCGAAAGGAGCCAGATGGAGCTGTTCGGCGGACGCAAGGGGGCCCCGGACGACGACGCCGTGCTCGAGGAGATCCGGAAGGCCGACGCCGATCGGCTGTCGCCCCTGGACGCACTCCTGCACCTGGCGGCGTGGAAAGAGAGGTTGGCAAAGGGGAAACGTTGAGTTCCCTCTCCCGCAATCTGCTCGCGGCCATCGCCGCCGCGTTCCTGCTCTCTCCGCCCCACGTGTTTCCGTCTTCCGCCGGCCTCTCCCTCGTATCCGACATCCGCGCCTGGACGAACGAGGAATACACCCGCGTCGTCATCGACCTGGAGGCGGACGCGAAGTACGAGGCGAACTTCCTGCGCGCCGACCCCGCGAAAAATCTCCCCCCCCGGATCTTCATCGACATCCGCGGGGCGGACCTCCGGGAGCAGATCGTGCGGCAGCCGGTGGAGGTGAACAACGGATTGTTGACCCGCGTCCGCGCGGGCCGGTTCCGGGCGGGCGTGGTGCGCGTCGTCATCGACCTCGAGCGGGAGAGCGGGTACCGCGTGTTCGACCTCTCCGACCCTTCCCGGATCATCGTGGACGTCGAAGGGGCGGGGGATGCCGGGAGACAGCCCGCCGTCCCCGGCCGGGGCGGGAAGATCGTCGTCATGCTCGACCCGGGCCACGGCGGGAAGGATCCGGGGGCGACCGGCCCCACCGGGTTGCAGGAAAAGGACGTTGTGCTGACGATCGGGCGGATGGTCCGGGAGAAGCTCTCCCGGTTCCCCGAGTTCGACACCCGCATGACCCGGGACCGCGACATCTTCCTCCCGCTCGAGGAGCGGACCGCGATGGCCAACAAGGCGGACGCCGACATCTTCGTGTCGCTCCACATCAATGCGAGCCGGAACCGCAGCGCCGAGGGGATCTCCACCTACGTCCTGAGCCACGCCACGGACCGGGAGGCGCTCGAGCTCGCCGCCCGCGAGAACGGGGTCTCCGTGCAGAAGCTGTCCGCGGTCAAGTTCATCATTGACGACCTGTCCACCTACGGCAGGAAGAAGGAGTCGCTCAAGCTCGCCAAGACGGTGAACGACGCCATCGTCCGGAACATCAGCACCCGGCACGGCCCCGTGAACGACCTGGGGCTCAAGCAGGCCCCCTTCTACGTTCTGGTGGGCGCCCGGATGACGGCCGTCCTCGTGGAGACCTCCTTCATCAGCAACCGCAGCGAAGAGGCCCGGCTGCGCCGCCACGAATATCTGGAGACGATCGCCGACAGCGTGGTGGAGGCCATCCGGTATTACGGGGAAAAAGGCGTGCTTGCCCGCGCGGGTTCGTGAGGCGTTCGCGATGTCCGTCCCCCTTTCTCTCGCGGAGACCCTCCGGACGGACCTGTCCGAGCGCGATCTCGTCGAAACCCTGAAATCCTACCTGGCCGGGACCCTTGCCGCCCTGAAGGAGGAGCAGCGCCTCGGGCCGGGGGGAGGGCTGGCCGCCTGCCGGAAATATTCGGACGCGATGGACAACGTGGTGCAGGCCCTGCACGACCGCGCCCGGGGGAAGTTCCTGTCCTCCGCGCCCGACCTGAAATACCGGCTGGCGGTCATCCCGGTCGGCGGCTACGGACGGCGGGAACTGTGCCCGAAATCCGACATCGACCTTCTCTTCCTCCACCCCTACAAGGTGGACCCGTACGTGGAGGCGATGACGGAGCGGATCCTGTACCCCCTCTGGGACCTGGGGCTCGACGTCGGGCACAGCGTCCGCAACGTGAAGGAGACGATCAGGATGGCGTCGGCGGACGACTCGATCCGCACGGCGCTCATGGATTTCCGGCTCGTCGCGGGGGACGGGCCGTTCTTCCGGGAGGCGACGAAGGAGATCGAGAAGTTCCTCTTCTTCGTCGAGGCGGACCGCTTCATCGAGAAGAAGCTGAACGAGATGCGGAACCGCCACGCCAAGTACGGGGAGACGGTCTACGTCCTGGAGCCCAACGTCAAGGAGGGGAAGGGCGGGCTTCGCGACATCCACTCCGCCGTGTGGGCGGCGCGGATCAAGTACAAGTGCAAGAACCTGATCGAGCTCCGCAACAAGGGGGTGATCGGCGAGAAGACCGTGCCGGCGATCGGGCACGCGGCGGACTACCTCCTCCGGGTGCGCAACGAGCTGCACTTCCTCGCCGGGAAAAAGGCCGACGTCCTCGCGTTCGAGGTCCAGGATCCGATGGCCGAGATCTTCGGATACCGGACGCGGGGCCGGGACCTGGCGGTCGAGCGGTTCATGCGGACCTACTACATGAACGCCTCCGTCACCTCCCATCTCGCCGAGGAGCTTCTCGAGCAGGTCGACCGGTATCTCCCCGGGGGGACGCGGAGGTCTTTCTTTTCGTTCCAGAAGAAGGTCGACGGCGTCGGGATCCTCTACAAGGGGAAGCTCGCCCCCCTGGCCGGGGTCTCGTTCCCGAAGGAGCCGCTCCGGATCCTCGAGTTCTTCCGGGCCATGCAGAAGACCCACTCGACGCCGACGGCGGAAGCCAAGAAAAGCATCCAGCGCGCGTTGGCGATCGTGGGGCCCGGATTCCGGGAGGACCGGAAAGCGGCGGAGATCTTCCTGTCGATCCTGTCGGACCCGCACCACCTGCACGAGACGCTCCTCTTCATGCACGAGTGCCGGTTCCTGGGGAAATACATCCCGGAGTTCGCGACCCTGTCTTTCCGGGTGCAGCGGGACATCTACCATGTCTACACGGTGGACATCCATCTCATCCTGGCGGCGAGCATCCTTCCCGCCCTCGAGGGAAAAAGCGCGCGCACCCCCGAGGAGGAGGAGTTTCTCGCCATCTACCGGTCGATCCCCCGGAAGGAGCTTCTCGTCCTCGCGGTCCTGCTCCACGACATCGGGAAGGGGAAAGGGCACGGGCATTCCCGCATCGGGGCGGAGATCGTGGCGCGGGTCGGCGAGCGGATGGGGCTTGCGCAGAGCGAGATCGACGACCTTGTCTTCCTCGTGGAGCACCATCTCCTCATGGCGCACGTCTCCCAGCGCAGGGATATGCACGACATCGAGCTGATCATCGGGTTCACCGAGACGGTACCGACCCAGGCGAGGCTCGACATGCTCTACCTGTTGACCTACGCCGATCTGCGGGCGGTCGGCCCGGACGTGTGGACCCAGTGGAAGGCGATGCTCCTGCTCGAGCTCTACGAGAAGGCGAAGAACGTCCTCGAGACCGGGAAGCTCAAGCGCCCGTTCGTGGAGCGGCCGCGGCAGCGCCGCGAGCAGGTGCGCGAGATGCTTTACGGCTTTCCGGACGACGATGTCGCGCAGTACCTCGCGCGCTTCGACGACCGGTATTTCCTGGGTACCCCCGACGGGCGGTTCGTCGAACACCTGCGCATCCTTTCCGCCTACGACGGCGCAACCCCCCGGATCGAGTCGTTCGACTCCCCCGAGTCGGGCACTTCCGAGCTCATCATCGTCTGCCCGGACCAGCACGGCCTCTTCTCCAAGATCGCCGGCACCCTGTCGGCCAACGGGGTCAACATCCTGAACGCAACGATCTCCACGTCGGCGGACGGGATTGCGTTGGACACCTTCTACGTCACCTACATGGGCAAGAGCCTGAAGGACACCAGGAAGAAGGACCGGGTGGCTACGGACCTGTCCGCCGTCCTGCGCGGGGGAACGACCGTGGAGTCCCTGGTCGCCGAGGAAAAGGTTCCCCGGTTCGTCCGGGAGAAGGTGACCAAGTTCCGCCCGACGCACGTGGTCTTCGACAACTCGGTCTCCTCCCGGTATACGGTCGTCGACATCTTCACCTACGACCGCATCGGGCTGTTGTACGACATCACCCGGACGCTCGCGGCCCTGGAGCTCAACATCGTCCTGTCGAAGATCTCCACGAAGGCGGACCAGGTGGCCGATGTCTTCTACCTCATGGACAAGGACGGGAAGAAGATCCTCCTCCCGGAGCGGCTCGAGGAGATCCGCCGGTCGCTCCTCGAGGCGATCGGCGACTGAAGGCAAAGAGGGCGCAACGGTGAAGGCGGGGATCCTGTCCGACACGCACGACCAGAGGGCGTTCGCCGAGGACGCCCTGGCCCTATTCCTACGGGAGGGGGTCGGGGTGATCCTGCATCTGGGCGACGTCTGCCGGCCGGACACGATCGTCGCGTTCCGGGATTGCGGGATCCCGCTGATCGGCGTCTTCGGAAACAACGACTACGACAAGGAGGGCTTGCAGGCGGTCTCCGGGAACGCCTTCCACCCGGGGCCGCACATGCCCGAGATCGACGGGCGGAAAATCCTCATGTCCCACTCCTTCGACGAACTCCAGGAAGAGATCGGCGAGGGGGGGAATTTCGAACTGATCCTGTTCGGCCACACCCACCGTCCGCTCGAGATGAGGATAGGGCGTGCCCTGATCGTGAACCCCGGCGAGGGGTGCGGGTTTCTGAGCGGCAGGCCGACGTGCGCCGTGATCGACCTGGCCACGATGGAGGCGCGCATCCGCGAGATCCGCCCCGGCGTCACCGGCGACGCCGAGCTTTCGGGGGACGCCGCCCATCAGCCCGGGAAACGGTAGGCGGAAATGGACATCGACGCCCTTTCGGACGCCTTCCTCTTCCACCTGCGGACCGAGCGGCGGCTCTCGGGCAACACCGTCGAGTCGTACGGCTTCGACATGCGGCGGTTCTCCTCGTTCGTCCTCTCCGCGAAGGTCCCGCTTGCCGGGTTCTCCCGGTCGCACTTCCTCTCGTTTCTTTCCTCCCTGCGGGAGGAGGGGCTCTCCGCGCGCAGCGCCGCCCGCCACGTCTCCACGGTGCGGTCGTTTTTCAAATACCTCGTGCGGGAAGGGATCCTGTCCCTGAATCCGATCTCGGAGGCCAGGGGGCCGAAGACCGGGCGTCCGCTGCCCAAGTACCTGACCCTGTCCGAGGTGGATTCCCTTCTGTCCGCCCCGGACGGCGAGACCCCCGAGGGGATGCGGGACAAGGCGATGCTCGAGCTCATGTACGCGTCGGGGCTGCGCGCCTCCGAGGTCGTGTCGCTACGGATGGAAAACGTGGAGTCCCACGCGGGATTCTTACGCGTCCTGGGCAAGGGAGGGAAGGAGCGGGTCGTCCCCGTCGCCCAATCCGCTCTCGACACGCTGGAGGAGTACATGAAACATGGGCGCCCCCGGTTTCTCAAGAAAAAGGGGGCGAGCAACGTCTTGTTCCTCTCCCGCCTGGGCCGTCCGATCACCCGGCAGACGCTGTGGAACCGGATCGGCCGGTGGGCAAGGGAGGCCGGGATCCGCGACCGGGTCACCCCGCACACGCTGCGCCACTCGTTCGCCGGGCACCTGCTGGCGGGCGGGGCGGACCTGCGGGCAGTCCAGGCGATGCTCGGGCACGCCGACATCTCGACCACCCAGATCTACACGCACGTGACCGCGGAACGGCTCCGGGAGATCCACAAGAAGCATCACCCGAGGGGGTAGGCGCCGCGTGGAAGTCATCACCACTCACATCAACGCGGATTTCGACACCATCGCCTCCATGATGGCGGCCCGCAAGCTCTACCCGGGCGCCGTCCTCGTCCTGCCCGGCTCCAAGGAGGAGACGGTGAAGGGGTTCCTCCTCCAGTCGGCCCTCTACTCGCTCGAGATGAAGAAGCTGCGCGAGATCGACATGGACAAGATCACGCGCCTCATTTTCGTCGACATCCGGAACTCCTCCCGGGTCGGCCCCTTCCGGGACCTGATCGGCAGGCCTGGCGTCGACGTCCACGTCTACGACCACCACCCGGAAGGGGACGCCGACATCCGCGGCAGCGTGGAGGTGATCAAAAAGGTCGGGTCGACGACGACGATCCTCGTCGGGATCCTGAAGGAGCGGGGGATCCCGATCACCGCGGACGAGGCCACGGTGATGATGCTCGGGATCTACGAGGACACGGGGTCGCTCTCCTTCCCCTCGACGACCGTCGAGGACTACCTCGCCGCGGCGCACCTTCGGGCCTGCGGGGCGAACCTGGGGGCGGTCTCGGACATCCTCGCCAAGGACTTCACCGCCGAGCAGATCTCGCTTTTGTACGACCTCATCCAGGGGTCGAAGGCGTACACCGTCCACGGCGTGGAGTTCGTCATCGCCGAGGCCCGCCGGGAGGAGTACATGGGGGACCTGGCCGTCCTCGTCCACAAGCTGCGCGACATGGAGGCGGTGAACGTCCTGTTCGCCGTCTGTCAGATGGGGGACCGCGTCGTCCTGGTCGCCCGCAGCCGCAAGCCCGAGGTGGACGTCGGGGCGGTCATGCGGGAATTCGGCGGAGGCGGGCACCACTACGCGGCGTCGGCCACCGTCAAGGACGCCACGATCTTCCAGATCCGGGAGAGGATCCTCAAGGTCCTCGCCGAAAAGGTCATTCCCCGGCGCACGGCGGCGGACCTCATGGTCTCTCCGGCGCGCCACGCCACGGTCGAAAACACGATGACCGATGTCCGCTATCTCCTCACCCGGTACAATATCAACGCCATGCCGGTCCTAAAAAACGGCGATGTAATCGGCATCATCACCCACCAGGTTGTGGAAAAGGCGCTTTTTCATGGGCTTGGCAATGAAAATGTCGAGGATTACATGAATGACGACTTCGACACCGTCACCCCGGAGGAGGGGATCGATCGGGTCCAGGAGATCATCATCGGACATAACCAGCGCCTGGTCCCGGTGCTCTCGGAAGGGAAGCTGACCGGGATCATCACCCGGACCACCTTCCTCCGGTTCCTCCACGACGTTCGGGACGTGGTCCACCCCGGTCCCGGGGAGGACGTCCCCACCGAGGGGATCCTCGCCCGGCACAAAGTCATCCACAACCTGATGCGGGAGCTCCTCCCGGCCCAGGTGTTCCAGCTTCTGGTCGACGCCGGGGAGGTGGCCGGGCGGATCGGGATGCAGGCCTACGTCGTCGGCGGGTTCGTGCGCGACCTGGTGATGCGCAACCCCAACCTGGACGTCGACATCGTGGTCGAGGGGGACGGAATCGCCTTCTCGGAGGCCTTCTCGCAGGATCACCCGTGCCGGGTCCGGCCCCACCACAAGTTCGGCACGGCGGTCCTTGTCTTCCCGGACGGCTACAAGGTCGACGTCGCCACGGCGCGGGTCGAGTATTACCGGGAGCCGGCGGCGCTGCCCACCGTCGAGTACAGCAGCCTGAAGCTCGACCTCTACCGGCGCGACTTCACCATCAACACCCTGGCGGTCCGGCTCAACCCCGGGGTGTTCGGGGAGCTGATCGACTTTTTCGGCGCCCAGCGCGACATCAAGGAGAGGGTGCTGCGGATCCTCCATTCGCTGTCCTTCGTGGAGGACCCGTCCCGGATCCTGCGGGCCATGCGGTTCGAGCGGCGATTCGGCTTCGCCATCGGCCGGCACACCCAGAACCTGATCCGCAACGCCGTCCGGCTCGACCTGATCGGGCGTCTGCCCAAACCGCGCCTCTTCAGCGAGCTGGAGCTGATTCTGAAGGAGGAGGAGCCCATCGGGATCCTGCGGAGGCTTTCCGACTTCCACATCGGCCCCTCCCTTCACCCGAAGATCACCCTCGACAAGGCCCAGATCACCCTGCTGGAGGAGACCTCCGAGATCCTCGTCTGGTTCTCCCTCCTTTTTTTGGAGGAGAAGGTGGAGCGGTGGGCGGTCCTCTTCCTGTCGCTCCTTACCCCTCTGTCTCCCGACGAGGCGAAGAAGTTCGCCACCGCCTTAGGCGTCGGGCGCCGGGTTAGGGAATGGGTTTACGTCGCCAAGGACGAGGCGGACGACATCACCCACAAGCTCCTCTCCGCCCGGATCGTCTCCCGCAAATTCGTCTACGACTGCCTGAGCCCGCTTCCCAACGAAGTGATCCTTTACCTGATGGCCAAGGCGAAACACAACGATATCAAAAGGTATATTTCCCTCTATTTCACGCAGCTCAAGTACGTGCGGCCGGTCATTACGGGAAAGGACCTGAAAGACCTGGGATACCTCCCCGGCCCGCTGTACAAGCAGATCCTGGACGAGGTCCTGGAGCGCAAGTTCGTGGGTGAGCTGCGCACCAGGGCGGACGAGATGTCCTTCGTCCTGACCCGTTTTCCCAAGCCGTGATATCCTCCCGCATCCGTCCGTGACCGCCCACGCCGCGGACCCGATCTGGTAATATAGAATCTTAACGGAGAAAGGGGATTTTCCAGGTTGTTCGACATCGCTTTGTTCCTCCACAGGCTCTCCGTCGAAGCGCTCCCCCTGGTGCTGGCCATCACCTTCCACGAGGCGGCGCACGGGTACGTGGCGCTCCGGAAAGGGGATCCGACCGCCCAGATGCTCGGCCGGGTGACGCTCAACCCCCTGGCGCACATCGATCCGATCGGGACGATCCTTCTGCCGGCCTTTCTCATCCTGTCCGGCTCCCCGTTCCTCTTCGGGTGGGCCAAGCCGGTCCCCGTGAACTTCCGGCTCCTCAGGGACCAGAAGCGCGACCCGATCTACGTCGCCTCGGCCGGGGTGGCGACGAACTTCGTCCTCGCCGCCATCTCGGGGGTCATCTTCCGAATCATCGGAATGATCGATCCCGTCGTCATCCAGAAGGCTTTCTTCCAGGGGCTTGCGGCCCAGCCGCTGAATTCCCTCCAGATGGTCCTGGTCCCTCTGGCGCTCATGTGCGTCGCGTCGGTCAAGTGGAACGTCCTGCTGGCGATCTTCAACCTGATCCCGATCCCCCCCCTGGACGGCGGCCGGATCGCGGTGGGGCTTCTTCCGTACGGGCCCTCCCAGGCGCTCGCCTCGGTCGAGCGGTACGGGATGCTGGTCATCATCGCCCTGTTCATGTTCGACCCGTTTGGTATAATCCGGGGGATCATTTACCCCGTGATGAACCTGCTCTTCGCGATCTTCCTGGGTGGATTACCGTAAAGGGGGAACCTGCGTGCGCAAGCGGACGTTGAGCGGCATGCGGCCGAGCGGCAAACTGCATCTCGGGCACTACCTGGGCGCCCTCAAGAACTGGAGGGATCTCCAGGAGGAGAACGACTGCTTCTACTTCGTGGCCGACTGGCACGCGCTCACCACCGAGTACGAGCGCACGGAGATCATCGGGGAGAGCATCGACGACATGATCATCGACTGGATGGCGTCGGGGATCGACCCGAAGAGATCGACGATCTTCATCCAGAGCCACGTGCCCGAGCACGCCGAGCTCCACCTGCTCCTGTCCATGATCACCCCGCTGCCGTGGCTCGAGCGCAACCCGACCTACAAGGAGCAGCTGCGCGAGCAGACGTCGCGGGACCTGCAGACGTACGGCTTCCTGGGATACCCTGTCCTTCAGGCGGCCGACATCCTCATGTACGACGCCTCGTTCGTGCCGGTGGGGATCGACCAGGTCCCCCACCTGGAGCTGACGCGCGAGATCGCGAGGCGGTTCAACTTCCTCTACCGGGAAGTCTTCACCATCCCCGAGGCGTACCTGACCGAAACGCCCAAGATCCTGGGGACCGACAACCGGAAGATGAGCAAGACGTACGGCAACGCGATCCTTCTGTCCGACACCGCGGAAGAGGTCTGGGACAAGGTCAAGCCGATGGTGACCGACCCGGCGCGGGTTCGGCGCAACGACCCCGGCAACCCCGAGATCTGCAACGTCTTCTCGTACCACAAGATCTTCTCCGACCCGGAGACGATCGAGAAGGTCAACGTCGGGTGTCGCACCGCGGGGATCGGCTGCATCGAGTGCAAGAAGTGGATGTTCGAACGCATGGAGAAGGTGCTCGCCCCCGTCCGCGAGAGAAGGAAGGAGATCGTCGAGAGCGGGATCTCCGTCCGGGAGCTCCTGAAGGCAGGGACGCAGCGGGCTCGGGAGGTGGCGGCGAGAAAGATGAGCGAGGTGCGCGACGCTGTCCGGATCTGATCGAGACGACGGGAAGCGGTACGAAGACGCCGGCCTGGCGGACGACGGGCACCCGTCCGGAAACGGCCAGGCCCCGGGGATCGAGGTGAGGCTCGAGGTCTTCGAGGGGCCGCTCGACCTGTTGCTCCACCTCGTCCGCGAGAGCCGTCTGGACATCCACGACATCCCGATCGCGAAGATCACCGAGCAGTACCTGGCGTACCTCGACGTGATGAAGGCGCTGAACCTGGACGTCGCGGGCGAGTTCCTCGTGATGGCGGCGACCCTTCTCTACATCAAGTCGCGCTCGCTTCTGCCCCGGCACGACGACGAGCTGGAGCCGGAGGAGGACCCGGAGGTGATGCGGGCCGAGCTCTCCCGCCGGCTGGTCGAGTACGAGCGGATGAAGGAGGCGGCGGCGCGTCTGGGCGACCGGCCGCTTCTGGGGCGCGACGTCTTCGTCCGGGATTTTCTGGGCGAGGAGATCCCGGAAGGGGAGGTGGCGATCACCGAGCTTTCGCTCGCCGACCTCATCTCCGCCTTCCAGGACGTCCTCGAGAAGATGCCGAAGGAGGAGGGGGTCGAGATCTTCATCGACCGGCTCTCCATGGCGGACGCCATCGCGCACCTGCTCGACCGGATCCGGGAGGACGGGGCGATCCGGTTCGACCGGCTTCGGGAGGAATTCACGACGAGAAGCGAGGTCCTCTCCTTCTTTCTGGCGATACTGGAACTGATCCGGCTGAGGGCGGTCAAGGCATACCAGGCGACCCCGATGGGGCTCATCACGATCGTGCCCGCCGTCCGGGAGGTGGAACATGGAACAGGAACCGAAGATTCCGACGCAGGATGAAGCGGCGGCGGGGGCCCCCGCGACGCCCGCGGAACGGGAGATCGCCCGGGCGGCCTCGGCGCTCGAGTCCCTGCTGCTCGTCTCCGCGCAGCCCCTTCCCCTGGAAAAGATCGGCCAGCTCCTGGGCGGCCTCTCGAAACAGGAGGCGCGCGCGGTGGTCGACGCCGTCAAACGGAAATATTCCTCGGACCTCTCGGGGATCCTCGTCGAGGAGGTGGCCAAGGGGTTCCAGATGCGCACGAACCCCGCCAACCAGGAGTTCGTCCGCAAGCTGTTCGACAGCCGCCCCGCGAGGTTCACCCGCCCGTCGCTCGAGACCCTGTCCGTGGTCGCCTACAAGCAGCCGGTGACCCGCCTCGAGATCGAGCAGATCCGCGGCGTCGACTGCGCCGGGGCGCTGAAGACCCTGATGGAACGCCGGCTGGTGAAGGTCGTCGGGAAGAAGGATGTGCCGGGCCGGCCGTTTCTCTTCGGGACGACCCGGGAGTTCCTCGAGGTCTTTTCCCTTTCCAGCCTCGCCGAGCTTCCCTCGATGCGCGACATCGAGGAGTTCCTCTCGGCGAAGACCGGCACGCCGGCGCCCGAGCCTTCCTCGGGCCCGGAATTTTTCGCCGGCTTCGGAGACCAGGGCGGTGCGGGGGAGGAGCTCGCGGCGGAACTTACCGAGGCCGAGCACGGGGACCTCTTCCTGTCGACGGCCAGCGAGCTGCCGCAGGGGATCTCGGACGACGTGCTGGTCGAGGCGGCGTCCAGGACGGAGGTGGACACGACCGAGATGAAGCCTCTTACCCCCGCGGGGAAGGGATTCTCCAAGTTCGCCCTGACGTCGGACCACTTCTCCTCCGACCCCGCCGAGCCGCTGGTGATCCCCTCCGCGGACCCGGCGGTCCGATCGGACGACGAGGGCCCGGAGCAGCCGGAAGACTGACCGGGAAATGGGATCGTCATGCCCACCGACAGGCTGAATCGGTACATCTCCCGCGCCGCGGGGGTTTCCCGCCGCACCGCCGACGAGATGATCCGCAAGGGGAGGGTGACCGTCGGGGGGAAGCGCGAGCTCGACCCGGGATTTCCGTTCGACCCGTTCCGCAGCGAGGTCCGCCTCGACGGCAACCTGGTGATCACCGTGCAGGAAGAGAAGATCTACCTCCTGGCGAACAAGCCGGACAGCGTCGTCACCACGATGAGCGACAAGGAGGGGAGGAAGACCGCGGCGTCGCTGGTGGGCGAGCTCTCCTCACGCGTCTACCCCGTCGGGCGGCTCGACTACCACACGACCGGCCTGCTTCTTTTCACCAACGACGGGGATCTCGCCTACAAGCTCACGCACCCCCGGTTCGGCGTCGAGAAGACGTATGTCGCCAAGATGAAGGGCGTCCCCACGCCCGGTAAGCTCGACGTGTTGCGCCGGGGCCTGCCGATCGAGGGTGTGCTGACCAACCCCGCGAAAGTGACGTTTCTCGAGGCCCGGGAGGGGAAGGCGTGGGTCTCGATCCGGATCGCCGAGGGGCGGCATCACCAGGTGCGCAAGATGTTCGAGGCGATCGGGCACCGGGTGATGAAGCTTCGCCGGGTGGCGATCGGCCCCCAGGA
>DATEXR010000274.1 GCA_035256765.1 Candidatus Deferrimicrobiaceae bacterium
TGGGCCGGCCCCGATTTGATGGACACCTCGATAGCATGGACGGTATAACAGAATCGAGGTGTGAGAGATGGGAAAGCGACGGAAGTTCACGAACGAGTTCAAGTTGGAGGCGGTGAAGCTAGCGGAACGCGGGGACACGCCGGTGGCGCAGGTGGCCCGTGAGCTGGGTCTGAATGAGACGGTGTTGCGGCGGTGGATGGGGCTATACGGCAAACGCGCGGGCCCCAACCGCCTGACGCCGGAGGAGCACGAGGAGTTGATCCGGCTGCGGCGGGAGGTGCGCCGGGTCACCGAGGAGCGCGACATCCTAAAAAAAGCGGTGAGTATCTTCTCCAAGGAACTGCGGTGAGATACTCGTTCATCCGGGAGCACCGGGGGCAGTTCCGAGCAGCGGCCTTGTGCCGCGTACTGAAGGTGTCACCCAGCGGCTACTTCGCCTGGCTGCGTCGGCCCGAGAGCCCGCGAGCGGCACAGAATCGGGCGCTGGTGATCCAGATCAAGGCCGCACACCGGCGCAGCCGCAAGACCTACGGGCGGCGGCGCATTCACATCCAGTTGCAGCGGGACGATATCGCCTGCTCTCCTAATCGAGTGGGGCGCCTGATGCGCGCTGAGGGCATCTGTGGGATTCGCAGACGCAGATTCAGGGCTACCACGAACTCCAAGCACAGCTTCCCGGTGGCACCCAATCTGCTGGCGCGCAACTTCACCGCCCCCGCCCCCGACCAGGTGTGGGTGAGCGACATCACCTACCTGGCCTGCGAGCAGGGGTGGGAGTATCTGGCGACGGTGATGGACTTGTACTCCCGGCGGATCGTGGGCTGGGCGATGCAGTCCACCCTGGAGCGCAGCCTGACCTTGCGCGCGCTGGAGATGGCGATCGCCCAGCGCCGGCCTGCCCCGGGGCTGATCCACCATTCGGACCGCGGCGTGCAGTACGCCTGCGGTGACTACCAGACCGCGTTGAACGAGCAGCAGATGATCCCGAGCATGTCCCGCAAAGGCGACTGTTGGGACAACGCTCCCAAGGAGAGTTTCTTCGGCACGCTCAAGTGCGAGCTGGGCCTGCATGGGCTCCGGCCCTCGCGCGAGCACGCGCACAGGAAGGTGTTCGAGTACATCGAAGTCTTCTACAACCGGCAGCGGCTGCACTCGTCTCTGGGGTATCTTTCCCCGGCCGCCTTCGAGAGCCAGTCGACTGCTGAGGCAGCTTAACAAGGTGTCCACTTTTTCGGGGCCAGATCAGGGAGCGTTCTCGGGAGGGAGGAACGGCCGGGTGGCAGGGGCAAGCCCCCGCCCAACAGAACGGGGAACGGCCGGCGGGGATCGGTGTCCCCGCCCTACAGGGGCAGGAGGCCAGCTCCTGCCGAACGGGGAACAGGGGGTATGAGGAGTTGGTTATGGAGGGTGAGTCGACGATTGTGGAGTTGGTGGGGGTGTCGAAGGTGTATGCGATGGGGGAGGTGGAGGTGCGGGCGTTGAGCGGGGTGTCGCTGGCGCTGCCGCCGGGGGAGTTTGTGGTGTTTTTGGGGCCGAGCGGGTCGGGGAAGACGACGCTGCTGAACG
>DATEXR010000275.1 GCA_035256765.1 Candidatus Deferrimicrobiaceae bacterium
CGCCGACGCCGTGAGGATCACTCCTGCGGAGGAGGTCTCCGCGCAGAACCCGTGGACGGGCTGCAATTTCACGAAGTCGCTTCCCACCGTCTTGATGATCCGCCACCCCCCCATCGCGGTCCCGAAGGCCATCGAGGCGGCGCAGGAGAAGATGACCCAGACGGGGATGTGAAAGGTCTGGATCGCCCCGAAGGAGACGAGCGCCATCGTGATCACGCCCATCGACTTCTGGGCGTCGTTCGACCCGTGGGAGAAGGCCATGAAGGCGGCGGAGAGGATCTGCAGCTTGCGGAACCCCCGGTTGAGCGGCGACGGGTGAAAGTCCCGGAAGGCCCAGTAGATCCCGATCATGATGAGGAAGGCGATGAGCGTCCCCGCCACGGGCGAGATGACGATGGCGGCAAGGATCTTCGAGATGCCGTTCCATTTCAGGTCGCCGAACCCCCGCGAGGCGACCACCGCGCCGATGATCCCGCCGATGATCGCGTGCGAGGAGGAGGAGGGGATCCCGTAGTGCCACGTGATCAGATCCCAGAAGATCGCCCCGCCCAGGGCCGAAAGAACGACGACCTGGGTGACGAGCTGCGGGTCGACGATCCCCTTCCCCACCGTCGTCGCCACGTGCGTGGAGACCAGCGCCCCGACGAAGTTCAGCCCCGCCGACATGATGATGGCGGCCCGGATCGACAGGGCCCGTGTGGAGATGCAGGTGGCGATGGCGTTCGCCGTGTCGTGGAAACCGTTGATGAAGTCGAAGGCGAGCGCCGCGAAGACGACCAGCCCCAGGAGGACCAGCGTGGACTCAGCCATTTTTCAGCGCAATCCCTTCGAGGACGTTGGCGGCGTCTTCGCAACGGTCGGTGGCGGTCTCGAGCGTCTCGTAGATCTCCTTCCACTTGAGAATGTGGATCGGGTCCTTCTCGTTGGCGAAGAGTTTGGCGATCGCATCGCGGCACACCCGGTCCGCCTCGTTCTCCAGGGAGTTCACCTCCACGCAGTGCTCGAATACCTCGTCCATCTTCGTGGACAGGTGCTTGACCCCGCGGTGCAGCTCCCGGGTCGATTTCACGATGAGAAACCCGAGCTCCTTGGCATGGGGGGTGGACTCGGTCACCTTGTAGAGGTTGATCCGGTTGGCGGCCCCGTGGATCAGGTCGATGATGTCATCGATCGAGGAGGTGAGGGTCAGGATGTCCTCCCGGTCGATCGGTGTGATGAAGGTCGTGTTCAGCTTCCTGACGATCTCATGGGTGATGGCGTCCCCCTTGTGCTCGATCTCCTCGATCAGGCGCGCTTTCTCCTTGACGTCCTCGAACGTGTCCAGAAGCTCCTTGAGGGCCTCGGCGCCCTCGAAGGCGTTCTGCGCCGCCTTCTCGAACATGGCGAAAAATGCTTGCTCGCGGGGAAGGATCCGGAACATGGTACGATCTCCTCGACGAATGTTT
>DATEXR010000276.1 GCA_035256765.1 Candidatus Deferrimicrobiaceae bacterium
GATCTCCTCCGACAGCACGGTCTCGAGCCCCTTGCTCGTGGTGGCGAAGTACCGGCGGGTCGACATGTTTCCATCATATAAGAACAGGGACGTTCCTAAGAACTCTTCCTCCCCTGCGGCGTGGGCCCCGGTCGTGCGCCCGGCGGCGAGTGCCGGATCCCGGGGCCCCTGGCTCGCGGAGGGGTCCCCTCGGCTACGCTCGCGACCTTGCGCCCGCTCGCTGCCGGTTCCGCTCGACGCGATTTCTTCCTCGCTCCACAGGCCGCTCCGCGGAACCCCCCGCATCGCCCCGGGTCCCCCGGTGTAGCAGGCAGTAGCCGCTGGAGAGGGAGTTCTCAGGAACGTCCCTGTTCTTATATGATGGAAATATGTCGACCCGCCGGTACTTCGCCACCACGAGCAAGGGGCTCGAGACCGTGCTGTCGGAGGAGATCCGGGCGCTCGGGGGAGAAATGGTCGCGGCGGCGCCCGGGGGAGTCTCCTTTTCCGGGGACACCGGGCTCGGCTACCGCGCGAACCTGTGGCTGCGCACGGCGCACCGTGTCCTTCTGTTTCTTTCCGGATTCCCCGCCGCCACGCCGGAGGAACTCTACCATGGGGTGAAGGAGGTCCCGTGGCCGGAGATCTTTTCGGTCCGGAAGACGATCGCCGTCGACGCGACCGTGCGCGACTCCGGTATTACCCACTCCCGCTACGCCGCGCAGAAGGCGAAGGACGCCATCGCGGACCGGTTCCGGGAGAAGGCCGGCGCCCGGCCGGATGTCGACCTGCACGCCCCGGACGTACGGATCAACGTCCGGATCGTGCGTGACGAGTGCACCCTCTCGCTGGACCTGTCGGGGGAAAGCCTGAACCGGCGGGGATACCGGGGCGATCCGGAAGAGGCGCCGCTCCGGGAGACGCTCGCCGCCGGAATGGTCCTCCTCACCGGGTGGGACGGACAAATCCCCCTCCTCGACCCGATGTGCGGCGCGGGGACGATCCCGATCGAGGCCGCTCTGATCGCAACGAACACGGCGCCGGGGCTCCTCGGGCGCTCTTTCGCCTTCCTGCATCTTTTCGGCCACGACCGGAAGCTTTGGGAGGCGATCGTGGCCGAAGCCGGGGAACGGGTCCGACGCATAGCGATCCCCCGGATCGAGGGGAGCGACCTGTCCGGGGCGGCGGTGAGAAACGCCCGGCGGAACGCACGGCGGGCCGGATTATCGGGCCTCGTCTCCTTTCACGAAAGGGACATCCGGGAATTCGCCCCGGAAGGGCAGCCGGGGATCATCCTCTGCAACCCCCCGTACGGGATCCGGATGGGGAAAGGCCCCGAGGCGGAAATCTTCTACCAGGCGATGGGGGAGGCGTTCAAGAAGCGGTGCAGGGGGTGGACGGCGTACGTCCTCTCCGGGAACCCGGAGGCGACACGGCACATCGGCCTGAAGGCGTCCCGCCGGTTCCCCCTCATGAACGGTCCGATCGACTGCCGCCTGCTGAAATACGAACTCTACTGAAACGGAGGACCGATGGCGAACGAGAAGCCGGTGGAGATCCAGATCTCCTTCCCCGAGCACCTTCGCGGGGGGGTTTATTCCAACAACATGATCGTGGCGCACACGAAGGAGGAGTTCTTCCTCGACTTCCTGATGGTCGCCCCCCCGACCGGGACCGTCATCGCGCGGGTCATCCTCTCGCCGGGACATGTCAAGCGGGTGGTGGGCGCCCTGCAGGAGAATCTCGCCAAGTACGAGGCCTCCTTCGGCACGATCCAGACCGCCGAGGCGCCGCAAGGGAAGATCGGGATCAACTGACCGAGTATCGGGAACACGGAGGACCGATGAAAGGACGATGGACCATCCGCCCGATCGGCGTCGTCCGGTCGGAGGTGAAAACGACCGAGGAAGCGCCGAAGCAGGGGGCGATTGCGGGCACGGAGGCGGAGATCGTCGTCGATCCCGCCTGCGCGCCGGCCCTTACCGGGCTGAAGGAGAGGGTGCGCCCCCCCGGCGGACCGACGCCGAAAGGCCGCTCCCGCCGCACGCTCGGGAAGATCGTCGTCCTGTGCTGGATGCACGAGGCGGACCGGGACCGGCTCAAGGTCCACCCGCGGGGAAAGGAGGACCGGCCCATGCGGGGGGTCTTCTCGACGCGTTCCCCGCATCGCCCCAATCCGATCTCTTTGCACACGGTGGAGCTCCTGGAGATCCGCGGGAACGTGCTTCGCGTCCGCGGAATGGACGCGATCGACGGCACGCCGGTGCTCGATATCAAGCCGCACGCACCGGAATTGGACGATTGATCGGCCCATGTCGTCAGAAAATCCATCTGCCAGGCTGAACCGGACATTCGACTTTCTCCTTCAACCCGGGGTACATTGAATCCGGGAGGTCCCGCATGGTCCGGATTCCCGTGGAAACGGAAAAAATCGCCCTTTATTGCCGTAGATACTTCATCCGGAAACTCTCCCTCTTCGGTTCCGTGCTGCGCGATGACTTCCGCAGCGACAGCGACGTGGATGTCCTCGTCGAGTTTTTCCCCGGTCACGTCCCAGGATTTTTGAAAATCGCCGAAATGGAACGGGAGTTGTCGTCGCTGCTGGGCGGGCGCACCGTGGAGATCCGTACCCCCGGGGATTTGAGCAGGTACTTCCGCGACGAGGTCGTGGAATCTGCGGAAACCCTCTATGCACAAGAGTGACCTCGTACGCCTCCGCCACATGCGCGACGCCTGCCTGGAAGCGTTGTCCTTCGTGAAAGAGAAGAGCCGAAGCCATCTGAATGATGACCGTATGCTCGTCCTCTCCCTCGTGAAATGCATCGAAATCGTCGGCGAAGCCGCAAGTCGCGTATCCGATGATATGAAATCCGAACATTCCGATATTCCCTGGCGGGAAATCACGGGAATGAGAAACCGTCTTATCCATGCATACTTCGACGTAGATCTCGATGTTGTCTGGAAAACCGTCAACGACGAGTTGCCCGGCCTCGTGAAAAAAATCGAACCCATCGTCTTGGGGAGGTGATCTAGAGGGGGCCCAAATATTGCGAGGAGATTTTTCCGGCGGCGGCTTCCCCTTACGGTTTCGGGACGACCGCCAGGGTGACCATCGCCTTGGCCACCAGCTTCTCGCTCCCGTCGCGCTCCGCGAAGACCTCCGACTCCGCCACGTTGAGGGTCTTTCCCTGCCGGAGGACCGTCGCCCGGCACCGGAGGCGCTCCCCCAGGGCGGGCCGCAGGAAGTTGATCTTGAACTCGACGGTCAGGACCAGGTCGCCTTCCGCCGCGAGCGTCCCCGCCGCCCCCCCGGCGGTGTGGTCGGCGATCGTCGCCTGCACCCCCGCGTGGACGTAGCCGTCCTGCTGCCGGTGCTTCGGGGCGATCGTCAGGACCGACTCGCACCAGCCCGGCCCCAGGTCCGCAAGCCGGATCCCCAGGTCGGAGACGAAGGCCGCCTGTTGAAAGATCTCCCGCACCCTCCGGGCGGAATCCTCGGGGAGCGGCTTCACGGGGCGTTCACCGTCCCTGCTTCTGGACGCCGAAGCGGGAGAGCACTCCGTCGAGCCGCTTCCTCCCCGTCGCCGTCTCCTCGAACGGATCCTCCTTGAGCCGGTGGGGAAGGGACATCCGGAAGGCGTCCGCCAGGCACTCCTCGTCGGGCAGGTCGATCCCCTTGATCGCCGAGAGGGCCTTCGCGCTCTTCAGGATGGTGATGTCCCCGCGATGCCCGGCGACGCCCAGCTCGGAGACCACCTCCACCACCGCCTGCAGGATCTCGTCGGAGATCCGGATCCCGGGAAGCTTCCGGCGGGCCGACACGATCCGTTCCCGAAGGGCCGCGTCCTTCTGCGCCCACTCCTCGAGGAATCCGGGCTCCTCGCT
>DATEXR010000277.1 GCA_035256765.1 Candidatus Deferrimicrobiaceae bacterium
ACCGAGCGCGCCTGGGAAAAGGACGTGCAGGTGATGATCGAGGGACCGGGGCACGTGCCGATGGACCAGATCGCGGCCAACGTGGTACTCCAGAAGCGTCTCTGCCACGGGGCGCCGTTCTACGTTCTCGGCCCCCTCGTCACGGACATCGCCCCCGGGTACGACCACATCACCTCCGCGATCGGAGGGGCAATCGCCGCCTGGAGCGGTGCGGATTTCTTATGCTATGTGACGCCGTCCGAGCACCTTCGGCTCCCGTCGGTCGAGGATGTCAAAGTTGGGGTGATCACGTCCCGCATCGCCGCCCACGCCGCCGACATCGCGCGCAAGATCCCGGGCGCGATGGACCGGGACAACCGGATGGCCGACGCCAGGCGGAACCTCGATTGGAAAACCCAGATCGAGCTGTCGATCGACCCCGAGCGGGCGCGCGAGCTGCGGGGGGGGAGCCTGCCGGTGGCCGACGAGTCCGCCTGCACGATGTGCGCGGATCTCTGTGCCATCAAGACCTCCCAGAAGGCGATCCGGCGACGTTAGCGGCCGGGGAGGCCCCCCGGAACCGTTACCCTCGCCGGTCGCCCGGGCGCTCCTCCAGCGGGGCCTCGCCATCTCCGAGTGCGCCGGGGAGAGCCGGACGCTCCTCCCCTACCTCTCCTCCCCGGAGGACCGGGAGAGCCTATACGCGCTTCTCCACTCTTACTCGTTCCGCCTCTTCCTGCGCGATATCCTTGCGCTGCGTGACCGGTACCGGCCGGAACGCCTGGGATCCTTCTTCTCGCAGGAATCCGTGGACGGGATGGCCCGGCAGGTCGAGCGCCTGGGGCTCATCCGGCGCAAAGCAGACGGAGCGATCCGCTTCCTGGCCGAGGCGGTCACCGACTTCGGGGACACCTTCGAGTGGTTCGTCGCGGAAGCGCTCCGGCGGCAGTTCGCCGCGGACGCCCTCTGGGGGGTCACGATCCCCGGCCTGCCGTGCGGGGGGGATTTCGACATCCTCGCGCTGGTCTCCGGGAAACTCCTTTACCTGGAGGCAAAGACCTCTCCGCCCAAGCACATCGAGCAGAAGGAAATGGCGGCGTTTCTTGCACGGGTGAAGACGCTCTCCCCGGACTTCGCCATCGTGCTGGTCGACACGCACCTGCGGATGAAGGACAAGCTCGTGCCGCTTCTCTCGGAGGGGCTTCGCATGGAGGGGATCGCCGACGGGGAGATGACGCGGGTGGAGAAGGAGACCTTCTCCTGGAAAAAACGGATCTACCTCACCAACGCCAAGCGGGACATCGTGTCCAACCTTTCCCTCTGCCTGCGGAACTACTTCCTGGACCGGTTCTTCGGCTGAAGGGACGCGGGCTCTTCCGTCTTCCCACCGGGCGGGGTGGCAAAGTCGCCGATCTTCTCCCGGAAGGAGTCGCGGATCCGTTCCGGGAAGACCTTCTGCATCCACCTCGCCGCCACCATCGCATTGGGAGCCAGCTTCGACTCCCGGAGAAGCGAGGTGTCCCGGGGGAGCAGGATGACGAGCACGAAGACAAGAAGCACCGAGAGGAGGACGCCCTTCCCGAAACCCGCGAGCATCCCCGCGAGCCGGTCGGTCCCCGACAGTGCCGATCCTCGCACCCACCGTTCGACGAGGAGGCCCACGAGGCGAACCGCCAGGTAGACGGCGAGGAAGGTCAGAAGGTACGCCACGATGTCGCCGTGGGAGAAGTCGAGGCGCAGACGCTCCTGCGCGATCGCGTAGAATTTCACCCCCGCGATGTGCCCTGCGATAAGCCCTCCCCAGGAGAACAGCTGGCGCACCATCCCCTGGAAGATCCCGTGGACGGCGAGTCCGAGGCACAAGACGGCGATGACGATATCGAGAAGGTTCACGCCCCTTACTGTACCGGAAAACGCCCCGGGCGGAAACATGCGGGGGAACGATGGGATGTGCCCTCCATCGTTTTCTAAAGACGGACCACGCGCATCTGGTCGCAGTGCCCCGTGGGAGAACCGTACACGATGACGAGACTCTCCCCCCGGGAGACGAGGCCCCGTGCCCGGATCTCCTTCACGGCGTTTTCCACCATCCGCTCGGGGGAGGAACTCCTTTTTGCGACGGCGGATTCCACCCCGCGGTAGAGCGCCATCCGGCGGGCCGAGGACCTCTTCGGAGTGAACGCGAGGACCGGCGCCCCGGGACGGAACTTCGAGACGATCCTGGCCGTGTGGCCGGACCGGGTGAAGACGACGATCGCTTTCGCGCCCAAAGAG